>NZ_JAABLS010000033.1:0-65370 GCF_009915195.1 Proteus sp. G2674 | reverse complement strand
TGATTCAGACATCAGTCTGAACGCAGTAGGGATCCACGTCCTTTAGGGCGTGGAGGATGTCAAGCTATCTTCCTGCGGAAAAGATAATAGGCAATAGATCCTGTCCCAATAGCAATAACAATCAGTGCCCATAAACTATGCCATATTACGGTAATATCGGCATTTTTGAGGTAGATTTGTTTGGTAATATCAGTGAAATGACGGATTGGGTTTATCCATGTGGCTTGCTGTAACCAAACTGGCATATTTTCCACTGGAGAAATATAGCCTGATAATAATACTGCGGGCATCATAAATACGAACACACCAATAAATGCTTGTTGTTGTGTTGAACTTAACGCGGAAATCAAAAGCCCAAAACCTACTAGCGATAAACCGTAAATAAGCATGGTAAAGTAAAATAATAGCAGTGAGCCTGAAAAAGGTATTTGATAGCCGAAAATACCGATAATTAATACAATGGTTCCCTGTACTGCCGCAACAACCATCGCAGGAACCGCTTTTCCTACAAAGATTTGCCAAGTTGATAACGGTGAAACTAATAGCTGATCTAATGTCCCTTGCTCTCGCTCTCTAGCAACAGACAGTGATGTTACTATCATTACTCCGATGGTGATAATTAAGGCCACTAAAGAAGGCACAATAAACCATTTATAGTTTAAATTGGGGTTATACCAATTACGTACTACTAATTCGCTTTTATTCAGTAAAGATGGGGTATCGCCGGCTAATTCTGTTTGATAATTTTGCACAATTTGTTGTACATAATTTGCCGCAATTTGTGCACTATTAGAATTACGTCCATCAAGAATTAATTGTAATTTTACCGGAGTATGACTGGCTAAATTAGCACTAAAATTTTGTGGAAAACGCACCAATAGCAAGGCTTTACGATTATTAATCGTCTCTTTAATTTCATGTTCACTTTTTAATAATAGGGTTTCAGAAAAAGCACTGGCTTTGGCTATGCGTTGGGTTAATTCAATAGATTGTTTACCATTGTCTTCATCAAAAATAGCAACAGAGGCATTGGTAACATCAAGGGTGGCAGCAAAAGGGAATAAGATCATCTGAAAGATAACCGGTAATATTAAGATAATCCGTGTTTGCGGCTCTTGTAATAATGACTGTAGCTCTTTCATTATCAGGGTGAGAAGACGATGAAACATAAAAACTCTCCCTTATTAATCTAAGCGACGACGTGTTGCTAACGCCGTTAAGCCAATAAAAAAGATGGCTGAAACAATTAATAGCCACATATCTAGCATTAAGATCATCGGAATATCTCCCGCTAAGAACAGTGTCTGTAAGCTACTGACAAAATAACGCGCGGGAATAAAATAGGTCACTACTTGAATAAAAAATGGCATGCTATCAATTTCAAACACAAAGCCTGATAACATCACCGCAGGTAAAAAAGCCGCATTAAGTGAGATCATTGCCGCGTTAAATTGATTGCGAGTTAGGGTGGAGATCAATAGCCCCATACCTAGTGCAGTGGCTAAAAATAGTGAAGTAATACCCGCTAAAATCCATAATGAGCCACGGTAAGGCACGCCTAATATATAGACAGTGACCAACATACATAGCACCATAACAAAACTGCCTAATACTTGATAAGGAATGAGTTTGGAAAGCAGTAATTCTGTGCGTGTAATTTGGGTTGAGAGTAAGGCTTCCATGGTGCCACGCTCCCATTCTCGAGCGATAACCAAAGAGGTTAGAATAGCCCCAACCACGGTGATGATAATAGTGACGGCACCGGGAATAATATAGTGTTGGCTGATGGCGGCAGGGTTAAACCAATACCTTGGCTCAATTTCAATTAATGGTTGCTGTTGAATGCCTTGACTTAAAGCTTGTTGCTGTAACCAGATTTGCCAAACCCCTTTGGTATAGGCTTGTACAAAGTTTGCGGTATTTGGCTCACTACCATCGGTGATCACTTGAATGGGAGCTTTGCTATCTTGTCGGGCTAATAATTGCGCAAAGTCGACAGGAATAACCACAATGCCACGAATTTCTCCGGCTTGCATTTTATCGATAAGCAATTGGCGATTATCGCTAATGGTGGCGTTAATATAGGGAGAGTTGGTAAAAGTATACACTAACTCTTGTGCCGGTTGGCTTTGTTGGTTAGTTAGTATACCAATATTTAATTTGCTTGAATCTAAGTTGATACCGTAACCAAAAATAAACAGTAAGGTGAGGGGGATAACAATAGCAATAAGCGCGCTACTGGGATCACGGGTGATTTGTTTAGTCTCTTTTAAACAAAGAGCATATAAACGTCGCCAAGAAAAGTGTGCAGGTGATGATTGAGACGAATTACTCATGTTTTTCGCTCCCTTGGTGATTTTCTTGTTCAAGTTTTTTATCGTAATCCAGTACTAAGCCAATAAAAGCATCTTCCATAGAGGGGGGCGGATTTTCTTCTGTTGCTACCATCTGTTTTAATGAATCCGGCTCGCCTGCTGCAATAATTTTTCCGCGATAAACCAAACCGATACGATCACAATATTCAGCTTCATCCATAAAGTGAGTCGTTACCATCACTGTTACACCTTTATCCACCATTCCATTGATATGAAGCCAGAATTCACGGCGTGTTAAAGGGTCAACCCCTGAGGTAGGTTCATCAAGAAAAAGAATATCTGGCTCATGCATCAAAGAGCATGCAAGGGCAAGACGCTGTTTATAGCCAAGAGGTAAGGTATCGGTGATTTGGTTAATCATTGGCTGTAAGCCAAATGCGGTTATCATATCATTGATTTTATTGCGCTGTTGCTTACCATATAATCCATAAACCCCAGAAAAAAACTTCAGGTTTTGCCCCACTTTTAAGTTGCTATATAGCGAGAATTTTTGTGCCATATAACCTAAATGTTGGCGAGCTTTACCTGAGCTGACTTTCAGATCCATACCTAACACTAATGCTTTACCACTCGTTGGTACTAATAGCCCGCACATCATCTTAAAGGTTGTCGATTTTCCCGCACCGTTAGGGCCTAATAACCCGAAAATCTCCCCACGTTTAACTTGGAAATCAACATGATCAGTGGCAGCAAATTGACCGAACATTTTCGTTAATTGTTGAGCTTCAATAACGGTTTCATCGGGTGCTGGGGGGATTTGTGGCATGATCTCCGCCAGTTCAGATTTATGAGAAGGGCCACCACCTAATAAATCAATAAAGGCATCTTCAAAGCGCGGTGTCGCCGGAATAAGTTTTGCATCTGGTTTTCCTAAGGCGTTTAACAATGCTGTTTGGTCACTGTGTTTTTTTAAGATCAATCGTACAGATTGCCCTTGGATCACGCCATCGGTCACTTGAGGTTGTATAATGGCTTGTTGCAATACTTTTCGACGCTGATGACCTTCAACATTGAGTAAAAAAGAGCGTCCCGCCATTTTAGCCGTTAAGGTCTGAGGTACACCGCTATAAAGTAATTCACCTTTATTCAGTAGCAGAATGTTTTTACATTGTTCTGCTTCATCAAGATAAGAGGTACTCCATAAGATAAGCATGCCATCACCGGCTAAGGTATGAACCATTTGCCAAAGCTCTCGACGGGCAATGGGATCAACACCAACCCCCGGTTCATCTAATAACAGGACTTTGGGACTACCTAATAGAGTACAAGCTAACCCTAATTTTTGTTTCATCCCACCAGAAAGATTACCCGCTAGACGAGAGGTAAAACGTGTTAAATCAGTAAAAGAGAGTAGCTGTTGATAAACTCTTTTTCTCTCTTCACCAATAACATTTTTTAAATCTGCATAAAGATTGAGATTCTCTAGCACAGTGAGATCTTCATATAAGCCAAATTTTTGTGGCATATAACCGAGGATAGCCCTAACATCAACACTCTGTTTTTGCGGATCCATTCCTAAAATTTTGATCTCACCAGCATCAGGTTTTAGTAACCCTGCTAGCATGCGGATTAGGGTTGTTTTTCCCGCACCATCAGGGCCGACAAGACCTGTGACTGAACCACCGGTAATGGTAGCGGTGAGTGAAGCAACCGCCGGTTTTTCAAGCCCAACAAAGCGTTTTTCAACACCGCTTAAATTGATGGTGTAATTTGTGTTATCCATATTGATTGCCTCTCCTCAACTTAATGAGTCGGTGCAAATTTCAAGGTCACTGGCATTCCTTGGCGTAATGCATCATCAGCATCGGTGACAACCACTCTTATACGATAAACTAGATCAGTGCGTAGTTCCGGTGTTTCAACGCTTTTAGGGGTAAATTCAGCGGTTGGCGAAACAAAACCTATAGTGCCGTGATAAGGCTTATCTTTGCGACTGTCGGTATAAAGATACACTTCGCGATTAGGTATCGCTTCACCTAAATGATTTTCACTAATATAAGCTCTAACCCACACAGGGTTAGTTAAAGAAACAGTAAAAACAGGGCTTCCTGCTGATAAAATAGTGCCAGGCTCCACAGCACGAGTCAGTATAGTTCCTTCTGCAGGTGAGGTTAATTTGGTGTCTTGAAGATTAAGCTCTGCTTGGGCGACTGCCGCTTTGGCTTGAAGTACTTGACCTCTTGCCATATCAATATCTTCTTGGCGATAACCATTTTGATATTGATTGAGTTTGTCTTGTGCTGCTTTTAATGCCGCAGCTGCTTGGTTACGATTGTTGCGGGCACTGTCTAAGTCATTGGCTGAAATAACTTTGCGGTTAGCAAGATCTTGTTGTCGCTTATAAAAGTTTTCAGCATATTGCCATGCGGCACGTTTTAATGACACATCTGACTGGGCTTGTGCAATTTCTTCACTGCGGTAACCTGCCTCCATTAAGGCTAATGAAGCGATGGCACTATCACGTTCACCATAAGCTTTATTTAATGCATTAATGTAAGGTGCATCATCGAGTTGGCCTAATAATTGACCCTTGGTGACCGGCGCACCTTCATCAACTTGTAGTTCCGCTAACTTGCCTGCAACACGAAAACTTAAGTTAACCGTCCGAATATCAACATTTCCATAGAGTACTAACTCAGGATCTTTGTTCTCTTCATAATAATAGATACCTGCGATAATACCGATAATAATCATTAAGATAATAAAGACACTGATTTTTTTCGTTTTCATAATAACTCTATTTATATTTATGCATGGTTGTTATGAGTATAGATCTCTCTTAGTCCATCAAGTAGTAAAGTAATATGTACTTTTAAGGTATTAGAAATAATTTCATATTCCTGTTTACCAATTCTATCCCATCCAGTTTGGCGTAAAATGGTTTCTCGTACTAATCGAAATGATAGCACCTCTCCCAAAATAGCGTGAGTATGTAGCATGGTTTTTGGTAAAGTTGGATCTAAGCCAATATAAAGTGCTAATAAACGATTTACACGAGTTAATAGCGGAGATAACGCTTGCTGGTGGATAAGGGAATAGGCTTCTGTGGGAACAAGTTGTTCTCTTGCCATAATGCGACTGATATGTACATTGCTTTTATCAAGTACGAGTCGGGCATATTGCAAAAAACTGTCAATGATCAGTTTTTGTAATAGGGGTAAGTGCTCTGTTGGATTAGGTTTTTCAAGAAAATCATCAAGTTGTGCAACAGTGGGTTCAAAATCAATTCGAATTAAATCGGCAATATACTGTGCAACAGCGAGATATAACCCTTCTTTAGAGCCAAAATAGTAAGCAATAGCTGCGATATTTTGCTTCGCAGCTTGCGCAATCTGGCGAGTTGTGGCGCTATCAGGCCCATTTTTACCAAAGATTTCACAGGCAGCTTCTAATAACTGTCGTTTTGCAAGTTCCCCTCGAGTTTTCTTTTGGTGTGTGTCTGGCATAAGGATACCTTACTTAAGTAAAATGTAACAAAGAAATAACATTAAAATAGTCGTTATTGAAAGTAGTATATTCGATGATATTGAGTAACAGGATAAATTTGTAGTAAATAATGAAATAAAGATGACATGTAATAAAAAAAACATGATTTATTTAAAAATTATTTTTATATTCGCAAGATAGCAAAACTGTTAAAATGACCGCTATTAGGTTAACCTGATAAGGTTCATTCTCTTTCACCTTGCGGTGAAAGCCCGTCATTTTTAATTTCAATCACCGTGTTATACGTTCTGGTTGTAGGAGATTTCTGTTTTGACCGATTTTACATCGCTTGGTTTAAGTGAGGCGCTTCTCCGCGCTATTGATGAACAAGGGTATAAAACCCCAACCCCTATTCAACAACAGGCGATTGAGCCGATTTTGGCGGGTAAGGACGTATTAGCAAGTGCACAAACGGGTACGGGAAAAACGGCCGCATTTACATTACCGATACTGGAAAAACTCGCTACATCAGCAGAGAAAACGAAAGGGCGTAAGCCAGTTAAAGCGCTTATTTTAACCCCTACACGTGAATTAGCTGCACAAATTGCCGATAACGTAAAAGCTTATAGTCGTTATTTACCTATTCGTTCATTGGTGGTTTTTGGTGGCGTTAGTATCAATCCTCAAATGATGAAACTACGAGGTGGCGTCGATGTTTTGATTGCAACACCGGGCCGCTTACTTGATCTTGAACATCAAAATGCTGTCGACTTATCTCGCGTTGAAGTATTGGTGTTAGATGAAGCTGATCGTATGTTAGATATGGGATTTATTCATGATATTCGTCGAGTCATCAATAAGTTACCGAAAAAACGACAAAATTTACTCTTTTCAGCGACTTTTTCAAAAGAGATAACAGGGCTTGCTAACTCACTACTCAACAATCCTATAAGTATTGCTGTTGCCCCCAAAAACTCAGCGGCTGAATCTGTTGATCAATATGTCCATTTAGTGGATAAAAAGCGTAAGACAGAGCTGTTATCACACTTAATTGGCCTAGAAAATTGGCCTCAAGTTCTTATTTTTACTCGAACTAAACATGGTGCGAATAAATTAGCTGAACATCTTAATTTAGATGGCATCAAATCAGCGGCGATCCACGGTAATAAAAGCCAAGGAGCTAGAACACGTGCTCTAGCTGATTTTAAAGACGGTAAATTAAAAGCGTTAGTTGCCACTGATATTGCAGCGCGGGGACTTGATATTGACCAACTTCCTTATGTGGTCAACTTTGAATTACCGCAGGTAGCAGAAGATTACGTTCATCGTATTGGTCGAACAGGGCGTGCGGCGGCAACAGGTAAAGCGATATCTTTAGTTTGTGTTGATGAACATGGCTTATTAGCCGATATTGAACGCTTATTAAAACGTGAAATCCCTCGTTTAGCATTAGAAGGTTACGATCCTGATCCCTCAATAAAAGCGGCGCCTTTGCATAAAAAGCCAAAGAATAAAGTACGTAATAATAAAGAAGGCGGACATGGTCGTGCTGATATTCGTGGCAAAGATAATCGCCATACACCACGTAATAAAAATAGTCGTAATCAAAAAGAGAGTGAAACGGGTGAGATAAAACAGAATAAATCTAAACCAGCTAGACGTTCACGCAAACACGATGATGATCGTGATAATCAAAATCCTTGGTCAAAAGCTAGAAAAGAATTTTGAGGCTAAACTGTGCGAGTCCTATTAGCGCCAATGGAGGGGGTGTTAGACCCCCTTGTGAGAGATCTACTGACGGCGATTAATCATTACGATCTCTGTATCACGGAATTTATTCGCGTTGTTGATTCATTATTACCGCCAAAAGCATTTTATCGTTTATGCCCTGAATTACACACCCAAAGCCGCACGCAAAGTGGCACCTTGGTGCGGGTACAATTATTAGGGCAAAATCCACAATGGTTGGCAGAAAACGCTTTTCGAGCCGTCTCTTTAGGTTCATGGGGGGTTGATCTTAATTGTGGTTGTCCTTCTAAAACCGTCAATGGTAATGGCGGTGGTGCCTCGTTATTAAAACAACCAGAAATGATTTATCAAGCAACTAAAGCGATGCGTGGTGCTGTACCTGCGGATTTACCTGTTTCTGTAAAGGTACGATTAGGGTGGGATTGTTCATCTTATTGCCATGAAATTGCCGATGCGGTAGAACAAGGTGGCGCGACAGAAATTACTATCCACGGTAGAACAAAAGAAGATGGTTATCGTGCTGATAAGATAAACTGGCAAGCGATTGGTGAAATTCGCCAAAAATTGACTATTCCCGTTATCGCTAACGGTGAGATTTGGTGTCGAGAAGATGCTATCTCTTGTTTAAAGATAACCGGTTGTGATGCGATTATGATAGGTCGCGGGGCGATGCATACGCCCAATTTAAGTAATGTGATAAAAGGTATTGAAGAAAAAATGCCTTGGTCACAAGTGATCCAATTACTTAAACGCTATATTCGTCTAGAAAAACAAGGGGATACCACTTATTACCATGCTTCCCGTATAAAACAGTGGTTGGGATATTTAAGAAAAGAGTATCAAGATGCTGATGCACTTTTTAGTCAAATTAGAACGCTAAAAACCTCACCTGAAATAGCCAAAATAATAGAAGCGTTATAATAACCACAATAGGTTATTAATAGCCAAAACCAGCATTAATAATAAGGTGCTGGTTTTTTCTATAAAAAGGTAAAAATATCTGAATATGAAAAAAATAATTGCTGTTTAAGTACAATTATTGGAAAAAATCACTATTTCGTCTTACACTCTTAAAGTGACCATTTTTAATATACTATCTATATTATCACTACATTTAGGGGGAACTATGGGATTTCTTTCTTGGATTGTGTTCGGTCTTATTGCGGGTATCTTAGCCAAATTCTTAATGCCTGGCTCGTATGATATCGGCCTTATCTGGACCTGTATTCTAGGTATTGTGGGTGCTGTAGTTGGTGGTGTAATTAGTAATTTCTTTGGTAAAGGCAAAGTAGATGGTTTCAATTTTGGTAGTTTTGTCGTTGCCGTAATAGGGGCAATCGTTGTGCTTTATTTAGCAAAAATATTTGCCAGTTAATTGGAAATAAAGAGTCTATTAATACTATTAAACCCGCATCTGCGGGTTTACTTTTTTGCGTTAACTTCACTATCGCTTTTATTTTATTCGCATTCACAAGGTAATGCGTTTTCTGCTCCCCACTGCGCCCAAGAGCCATCATACAGTGCGATATTCTGGCAGCCCAATAGAGTTAAAGCTAAAAATAGAATAGCTGCTGTCATACCTGAGCCACAACTGACAATAATTGGTTGAGATAAATCGACACCTGCTTGTTCAAAAATGTGCTGTAATTGCGCTTTATCTTTTAATTGTCCATTAATAACTAAGTTATCCCAAGGAACATTTTTACTATTGGGAATATGGCCCCTACGTAAACCGGGACGAGGCTCTGGTGCTCTACCATAAAATCTATCCGCCGAACGAGCATCAATGATTTGGTTTTGTTGCGTAGTCAGATTATCCAGTATTTGTTGTTTATCGACACGACGTTGAGTGTGGCGTGTGACGATAAAAGGGGAAGTGGCTGGGACTTTGGGCGTTTCTCTTTGTTCAAGGGGAAACCCCGCTTCTTGCCAAGCTTGTAAACCACCGGCCAGAATACGCACCTTGTGACAACCTAAGGTAGTAAAAGTCCACCAGCCACGAGGTGCTGAAAAGAGATTACCGATATCATAGAGGATCACTGTTGTATTATTTGAAATACCTAACTGAGTTAAGGTTTCAGAAAACAGTGTGTCAGATGGCAACATATGTGGTAATGATGTTGTTTTATCGGCGATTTCATCCAGATCAAAAAAATGGGCACCAGGGATATGACGTTCAAGATAGCGTTGATGATAGTCAATATCTTGCGTAGGCATGGGCGCACTGACATCAACTATCACCAGATCTTGATCGTCGTGATGTTCAAAAAGCCATTGTGGAGTAACAAAATAATCAAATTCCATGGTGCAACCTCTTTATTTCGTTGATGGTGAGCTATCTGGTAGAGCTGGAAATTGCTGTGCTGGTGAGCGATTAGGTTGAGTTTGCTCTGTGTCTACGGGTGTGGTTGAGCGCGTATAAATATTTAGTCCGGCAAGAAAAACGCCCCCAAGGGAGCCAAAAGCCAGTAGTGCGATAACAACAAGAAGTAATTTTTTCATAAGATTTATGTGCAGATGAATGTTACTAAAAAGTATATCTAGATATGCCATTGAAACAAGTGCTGTACCACATAAAGCAGTAAATTGGTTAGTATTAAAATAGGATATCGCTGTTCAAAAAACAAACAGATTTGGAATATAATAATACCTAGTTTTAATTATGGTGATAGTTATTGTTTAGGGTGATGGATAATAACAAAAAGCCCTTAAACTCAGGAGTCACCGAGTTTAAGGGGAAGGGAATACAACTTATTATTTTATTTGATACACAATCGGTGCTGTAAATTATGTGTATAAAAACCAGAATGTCATCGCTAAGTTAACGGTAGCGGCGATAGCCATTGGAATTGCGGTTCTTTTCACTATTTGGAAAGGTGAGACATTGGCAATTCCTGCAATAGCAACAATAGCTGCCGTAATAGGTGAAACTGTGCGACCAAAGCTGGTCATAATTTGCATAGGTAAAATTAAAGTGATGACATCGACTTTTAAGAACGCAGCAATTTTGGGTGTTAATGCGGCAAATGAAAAGAATGCAGCATTACCCGATCCCATTAAAAAGGCTGCTAATGCTAAGATGGCACTCATCACAATAATCATCGTAGCAATACCAAAGCCAGCATCTTGAGCAGAACTAATTAAGGTATCTACCGCGCCACTTTTTAGTAATCCATTAGCAAAAAATTCCCCAGATACAATCAACGATACAACTAAAACAAACTGTTTTCCCATGCCTTCAAAGAACAACATAAAACTGTTCATTACCGCTTTAGCATCGCGCAATCGCACATATTCAAAGACTAGTGCAATAACCGTACTAATAATCATTGCGGTAGTCACTTCTAATTTAATGTAATTATGAAATAACGGACTAAAACCAATAATGAGAATTAAAGGGATCACGGGTAATAAGGCATATGATAATGGCACCTGACTTCCTTCTTCTTTTACATTATCAATAGCTGTTGGGTCGAAAACAAAACCCTCACGTTTATCCCACCAACGTTGAATAAAGAAATGGGTAATAGCAACCGCAATGATAATAGGAATAGTGATAGGGAGTTGGAGTTGAACAAAATAGACTGCAGGTTCAATATCCGCTGTTTTAGCCGCCATAATAACATTTCCAGAGCCGGGTCCATGATCAATAAATTGACAACAACCGATAACAGCTAAAGCAGATAGAGGACTAATACCTGAGCGAATTAAAATAGGGTACATCGTTACCATGAGTAACATTCCTAAACCTGCATGGCTAGGAATAAAAATAACTAAAATTTGTGTGACTAAAAATGAAATAACCAGTAATAAGTAGGGGGATTTAATCGTTTTTAATGGTTTTTCAAAAATAGCAAATAAAGCTCGGCTGGCGCCCACGTGTTCCATATAACGTGAGAAACCAGCAATTGCCATTAAGGTTAAACCTAAACCCGCTAAACGCGAGCTCATAATATCGGTAAAAATTTGGAAAATATCAAAATACTTAAATTGTGTAGATTTATTTTCCGGTAATAAAGGGTTGAGATCGAGAGAAGCTGTAAGGAGCAATAACAGCATGCCTCCGAGTAATAACACAGGTTGAGGTTTATAACCTCGAGCCAGCAAATAAACTACCAACGCAGTAACTAGCGCGGCAATAACTAAACCAGTCATAATTAATTCCCCAGTGTCGTGATGCAGTATTGTTGTTATTGATTTAATGCACTAAATGCTTGGGTGAGATCTGCAATTAAGTCATCAGTAGACTCAAGACCAATATGTAAACGTACAAAAGGACCGTGGCCTTCACGCCAATCTGTTGCTGTTCTGGCACCCATAACATTGGCGGGTAATGCAAGACTTTCAAATCCTCCCCAAGATGCACCAATACCAAATAAGGTTAATGCATCAATAAATTGTTCAGATTGTTTAATGGTATATTTTTGTTTAAATTCAATGGTTAATAATCCATTACTACCTTTACAATCACGTTTCCATAAGTCATGGCGAGGATGTGTGGGTAACTCTGGAAACCAAACTTTGGCCACTTCAGGGCGTGTTTCTAACCACTGAGCGATAGCCAGTGCTGATTTACCATGATTTGTAAGACGTTGAGCAAGAGTCCTCATTCCTCTCAGGACTAAGGCGGCATCATCAGGGCTACTTGCTTGACCAAGAGCTTCTGGTAATGCCCCAATTTGTTTCCATGCGGTTTCATTTGCGATCATAATGCCCATCATGACATCTGAGTGACCGCATAAATATTTAGTTGCAGCAATTACAGAAACATCAGCACCTAATTCCAAAGGGTTATAAAGCCATGCCGAGCCCCAAGTATTATCCACCCCAACAGGAATATTTTTTTCATGAGCGATATGGCAAATTTCTGGTAGATCCAGCATTTCATAAAGTAATGAACCCGGTGATTCAACGAAAATAAGTTGAGTGTTTTCTTGAATTTTTTGCTCGAAATCTGAACCGTCAGTTTTAAAAAAGCTATAAGTGATATTATTAGGCTCTAAAAAAGTAGAGGCTATTTTACGTACGGGTTCATAGACAGAATCAGCAAATAAAACATGCCCACCACTTCGGGCGTAGCCCATAATAGTAAATGCAATTGCGGCTAGCCCTGTAGGAAAGAGCTGTGCTCGATAACCACCTTCTAATTCAGTTACTAATGCTTCAAGTGCAAACGCTGTTTCTGTACCACGAGCACCATAGCTTAATACTCGTTCAGTAATACGACGATCGCGTATTTCACGCCAACTTTTTATTGAATCAAAAACAATAGTACTGGCTCTCATAACAGGAGGGTTAATTGGGCCAGATGTTTTAATTGCTTGACGCCCACTATGTATCAATGTTGTTTGTTTATTCTGTTTCATTATTTATATCTCCGAATATAGAAAATAAGATCTCCCAGTAATTAATTTAGAATTTAATTACTATTTTGAGCTGGAAATTTGTAGTTGCTATTATTTATAACAAAGATATTTATTTTTAAAATATCTATTTTTAAAAAATGATGATCTTGCTCTAATTTTTTATCATTAATTATTCTAATTAAATCTTAAAGATTGTTTAAGATTTAAAAGGTATAAATAATAAATTAATTTTATTTTGCAACCCATTGAATTTTAATTAATTTTCAATTGATTAGAAATTCTTTAAATTAGATTAAAATTATCAAAGTGTTTTTATTAAAATTCTATTGCATAAATAAAGTAACAAGCTAACAACTCGTTTTCTTTTAAAAACGATTTTTTATTATTCTTTTAACAGGGGAAATAATTATGGGAACTAGTGTGTTTGATTCTGTTTTATTAAAAAACTTATGGTCAACAGAAGAAATGAGAACTATTTTTTCTGACAAAACTAGAATGCAAAATTGGCTTGATTATGAAGCAGCATTAGCAATAGAACAAGCTGAGCTTGGTTTAATTCCTCAAAAGGCGGCTGAGGTTATTGTACAGAGTGCAAAACTTGAAAAATTAGATATGGATTATGTATTAGAACAAGTTCGTCTTACTCGACATCCATTAGTACCTACTATTCGAGGCTTAGAATATGCTTGTTCTGAACATTATGGAGAATATGTTCATTTTGGGCCGACAACACAAGATGTTATTGATACAGGCTTAGTGCTACAACTTAAAGCTGCTCATCAAACTTTTTTACGTGATATTAAAATATTAGGTCGTTCATTACTTTCTTTAAGTGAAAAACACCGCAATACACCTATGGTTGGACGCACTTTAGCGTTACAAGCGTTACCAATCACATTTGGGCATAAAACAGCAATTTGGTTGACAGAGTTAGCGCGTCATTATCAACGACTTAAAGAGGTGGAACCTCGTCTATTTGTTGGCAGTGTAGTCGGTGCTGTCGGGACTAAAGCTTCTTTAAGCGATAAAGCTGATGAATTAGAAAAACGCGTATTAAAACGCTTAGGATTAGGTATACCGGAAATCTCATGGCAACCAGCACGTGATAGATTTAGTGAATATGGTATGTTAATTGGATTAATTAGTGGAACGTTAGGGAAAATAGCTAACGAGATCTTAATATTAGCACACAATGAAATTGATGAGCTTTCAGAGCCTTTTGGTAAAGGGCAAGTTGGCTCTTCAACTATGCCACATAAACGCAATCCAGCTATTGTTGAAAATGCCGCCTGTGTAAGTAATACCTTAAAAGCTAATCTTTCTGTATTAACGGATATGATGAAACATCAACATGAACGTGATGGTGCTATCTGGAAGATGGAGTGGAAGATTATGCCAGAAATGTGTCTGATGTTATCTGTTATCTTGGATAATATGAAAACAGTACTAGGTGGGCTAAATGTTCATATTGAAAAAATGCGTCACAACATGGATATCTTAGGTGGGTTTATGTTAGCAGAACGTGTGATGTTTGCTCTGTCCGATAAAGCAGGCAAACAAACTGCTCACGAAATTGTGTATGAAGCGTCAATGTCTGGACAAGAAGAGGGGATTACTTTCGTAGAAGCTATTAATCGTGATACTCGTATTCGTGACCATATTTCACAAGAAGAGTTAAATGCTTTGCTAGATCCAACTACCTATGTTGGTAATGCTCCTGAGCAAGTTGATCGTGTAGTCGCTCAAACAAAAGCTTCCGGCTGGTTAAATGATTAATTGATGGAATGAAATCTCATAAAAAGCCAGTGATAACTGGCTTTGTTATTATCAGCATTGAGGTATTTATATGACATTGAGTCAGCATGTAGCTAATTTTATTACTACAACGACATTTTCACAGCTTCCAACGCAACTGATAGCTCGAGCCAAATTACATTTATTAGATACATTAGGTGTAGCACTTGCAGGGAGTACACAATCTAGCTCGAAACAAGGACGTCATGGGATTACTCTTTTACCCGATAGCCAAGGTAAGATCCCCATTTGGGGAAGTATGCAGACAGCTAATACCACTGCAGCAGCCTTAGCCAATGGTATTGCTGCACATGCATTAGATTTCGATGATACACATACTGATTCTATTACTCACGGTAGTGCTGTATTAACACCGATAGCTTTTGCGTTAGGGGAAACATTAAACGCCTCAAATGAAGAAATATTAACGGCTTGGGTTATTGGTTGGGAAGTTGCTGCACGGGTTGGTTTAGCGAGTCACAGTGGTTTCCATCAACGTGGATTTCATGCAACGGCGATTGCTGGGATCTTCGGTGCAACAGCATGTGCGGCTTCATTATTAAAACTTACGTCACAGCAGGCGGTAAATGCGTTAGGACTAACGGCAAGTCAAGCAGCGGGTATCGCTGAATATCTGACTAATAGCTCATCGGCAAAATGTTTTCATGCCGGATGGGCCGCTCAATCCGGTATTATTGCAGCCTCGTTAGCTAAAGGGGGAATGACTGGGCCTGAGACAATATTTGAAGGGCGATACAGTATTTATCATACTCATGGGATCAGCGAGCAAGCGATCCCTGAACAAGTTGCACAAGGATTAGGTGAACAATGGGAGTTTTTAAATGTTTCAATAAAACCTTATCCGGTTTGCCATTTTGCTCATGCTACTGTTGATTGTGGACGTCGTTTACTTAAAAGAGGGATCAGTGCGGAAGAAATTGAACAAGTAGAATGTGTGATTGATCCAGTTGCTGCTGCATTAATTTGTGAGCCACTCGAAACAAAATGGGCGCCAAAAACAGCTTATGGGGCAAAATTTAGCTTACCTTGGTTATTTGCTATTGGTTTTTTGGATAATGCGTTAACTTTATCATCGCTTTCAGCGGAAAACTTACAGCGTAACGATATCCAACTATTGGCGAAAAAAGTGAGCTATCGTTATCCATCAGAAAATGAAATTCCCTTTCCGAGCTATTTTCCTGGATTAATCTTTGTTAGATTGAAAAATGGGCAACAATTAACTGAAAGGATCGATATTCAGTATGGTAACCCTGAAAATCCGATGGTTGATACGGATGTAATAGCGAAGTTTTATGATAATGCCAAGTGTGTAATGAAAAAGACACAAGCTGATCAACTGATTGAAAATATAATGAATTTTGAAAATATACCTATTTCATTACTTACACAATTATTACGGGTAGAGGCATAACTCTTTTATCTGCATCCACAGGGACAAGATAATGAATCTGATACCTTTTGTTTAAATGAGTTGCACCTGATAAATGGCACTGACAATTTATTGTAGTGCCATTTTTGTTTCCTTAATGAGTTAGTGGTTTTGAAGGGTAATATCTGCGTGATTAATGACTTCATTCTGCTCATTTTTTAATGAATCAAATAGTATCTGAGCTGCTTTACTCGGGCTATTGGCATTAAGATAAAGGTTATAACGAATAGCAGGTAATGGCGGTAATCCCTCTTTTTCACCCAAAATACGTAAATCATCACCAGAAAGCTCGATAGAGCGTGCCATTATACCTAAACCAGCACGAACGGCCGCTCTGGCACCAGATAAGGTGGTGGCAATATAGGCAATGCGCCAGCGAATATTTTGTTGATCAAGGTGATTTATCATCATATCACGGTAAGTACTTGGTTCATCAAGAACCACTAAAGGTAACGGTTCGTCAAGATCAAATCTAAAATGTTTACCGCAATACCATAACGAAGGCGATACGCGTAAGACAATTTTAGGGTAACCGACATGCTCTTCTGTAGAAATGGCTAAATCGACCTCATTATTTTCCAACATTGACATTAAAAAAGGGCTACGTTTAACAATAATCTCCATAATTAAACGAGGATAAGCACCTGAAAAACGAGCAAGTAGATCGGGTAAGATTGTGTTTGCTGTATCATCGGGAGAGCCAATCTTTAATATTCCATCAATTTCTTCATGCAATAAAGATAAACATGCTTCATCATTAATGCGCAAAATCCGCCGAGCATAATTAAGCAGTTGAGTGCCTGCTTCGGTTAATGTTTTATTTCTCCCTTGTCGAGCAAAAAGCTCTTTACCTATTAATGACTCAAGGCGTTGCATTTGTTGGCTGACTGCAGATTGTGTTCGGCAAACTGATTCAGCGGCTGCGGCAAAGGTGGAACCATCGGCAACAGCAACAAAAGTTCTGAGTAGGTCTAACTCTAAATTAAAAATAGGGCGCTTTGCAGAAGTCATTTTATTATCTCTTAATTGGTGTTGTGGTGCGAAATAAAACGCAAGAGGTATTATTTTTATAAAGGTTAATAAAGTTCTTTTTAATTGGCATACCGCTCTCTTTCATACTATGAAGAGTTGGATCAATAATCTATAACACCGCTCAATAAATTCGTAGGGTTACGCAGTATTTGATGAAAAAGGCGAGTAAGTGCAGCTGACTACTGATTTTTATACAGTGTTATGCGACAATAACGCTTATTTTAATGACAAATAGAGTAGTTATGTCCCTTTCTCAATCTGTAAAAATGCAAATCAGCCAATGGTATAAAGCATTACCTGAGCATATTGAAGGCTTTATTCCACGAGCGCCTCAGCGCGAAATGATTGCTGAAGTTGCGAAGACATTTTCTGATGAAACGGGGCGACATCTAATTATTGAAGCGCCTACAGGAGTAGGTAAAACACTCTCTTATCTTATTCCTGGTATTGCTATCAGTCGGGAAGAGAAAAAACCACTGATTATCAGTACGGCGAATGTGGCGCTACAAGATCAAATTTACAGCAAAGATCTGCCTTTACTAAAAAAAATTATTCCAGACCTGACTTTTACTGGGGCTTTTGGGCGAGGTCGTTATTTATGTCCCCGTAATTTAGAGGCAATTTGTGCAACAGAAGGTGAGCAAATTGATTTAATGTTCTTGCTGGAAGATAAAGTTGATGTCGCAACCAGTGCGGAAAGGGAGATTTGCCAAGAGTTAAAGCACGATTTTACCAGCTTTGGTTGGGATGGTTTGCGTGATCACCATAAACGAGCATTAACGGATAGTTTATGGCGCAAGATTAGCACAGATAAAATGAATTGCTTAGGTCGTAATTGCCAATACTATCATCGCTGTCCTTTTTTTCTGGCCCGTCGAGAAATAGACGAAGTTGATGTGGTTATCACCAATCATGCTCTTGTGATGGCTGCGATGGAAAGTGAATCGGTGTTACCTGATGCAAAAAATATCTTATTAGTGTTAGATGAAGGGCACCATATTCCTGATGTTGCTAGAGATGCGCTTGAAGTTGAAGGGGAAATAACCTTATCGGCATTAAATATGCAACTTGATAATATGACTCGTCATGTCAGCCAATATTTAGCACAATTTATCCCAGTCAAACCACCCAAATTAGCCGATCCCATTCGTTTTGATGCTCATATTGCAAAAATGCGCGAAGCCTATCAAGACGTTGAACATTTTACCCGCGCGTTATTGCCTGAGCGCAGTGAAAATGATGAATATTTATTTCCCTTAGGTCAATTACCTGAACAATTACTGTTATGTTGCCAAGACTTATTTAAGCTAACCGATGGTTTAAAAATGTTAGGTGAGTCGATTCTTAACGACTTAACTGAGCGAACAGCAAAAGAAGATGTTGTACGTTTACATCGCGCGATTTTAACCACTAGCCGAATGGTTGGTTATCTGGAAAATATGGCAAAATTATGGCGACTTGCGACATTAGAGCAGACATCAAAAGCACCCGTCTCGAAATGGCTTACTCGTCGTTATGATAAAAAGCAGTCACATCTCTATTTACATTGTGCTGGTATTCGCGTTAGTGAACAGTTAACACAATTATTATGGAAAAATATTCCTCATGTGGTGATCACTTCTGCCACACTACGTTCATTAAACAGTTTTTCGCGTATTCAAGAGCTTACAGGACTAAGCGAACACTTTGATGATCGTTTTATTACCTTGTCATCGCCTTTTACACATGAAAGGCAAGGGAAACTCGTTATCCCTAAAATGCGTTATGAACCGACAATGGCGAATGAAAAAGCGCATTTAAAAGAGATGGCACGCTATTTTCGTCAAGGAATGGTAGAAAACCACCATCGAGGGCAATTAGTATTATTTAGTAGTCAACGGGCGATGGAAGGGTTTTTAGAGGAAGTTAAAGATCTACGTTTGAGTCTCTTAGTCCAAGGAGATCAACCGCGCTATCGTTTAGTGGAGACACATTGTAAGCGTATTGATGCGGGTGATAATAGTGTATTAATTGGGCTACAATCTTTTGCTGAAGGGCTAGATTTAAAAGGTGACTATTTAACGCAAGTACATATTCATAAAATTGCTTTTCCACCTGTTACTGATCCGGTTATTGTGACGGAAGGGGAATGGTTAAAATCACTGAAACGTTATCCTTTTGAAGTGCAAAGCTTACCAAGTGCATCATTTAATTTGATCCAGCAAGTTGGGCGTCTTATTCGTAGCCATCATTGCCATGGTGAAGTTGTTATTTATGATAGACGTTTATTAACGAAAAACTACGGTTCACGGCTATTAACCGCGCTACCTGTCTTTCCTATTTATCAGCCAGATATACCTAAAACAGAATAATAAAAAGGCTACCTATATTGGTAGCCCTTTTCAGTAAGAAACATGTGATTAAGTAAGCAATTAGTTTTCAATATTTGCTTCAATAAACCATAAGAATTTATCTAGATCACGGGATGCAGCGGTAAACATATCAGCAGTATCTTCATCTTCAACTTCATCAATCGCTTTACGAATATCATTAGCGACTACCGCATAGCGATCAGCCAATGCTTTAAGGTGATCTTGCACATCATGAATATCGAGTGGATAGGCTTTTAAAGGTGTTTTTTTACTGACAGTTTGTGGTGTACCAAGGACTGTGCCACCTAATTGTACTAAACGCTCAGCAAACTCATCAGTATGTTCATTGATGGTATCACGGAAACCATCTACCATTTCGTGTACGGCAATAAAGTTTCTACCGCGCATATTCCAGTGTGCTTGTTTGGTAATGAGAGACAAATCGATAAACTGAGTCACCATTTGCTGCAGTAGTTCGATAGTATGCAGTTTAACACTGTCATCAACATTATTACGGGTATAAAGCAGGGCTGAAGGTGTGGATTTGACTAATTTAGCAGTACTCATAATCGTTCTCCCTAAATAATTAATAACTCAATATCTTAATTTCTGTTAATTATGATAGTGGATTATTAATGGTTAGTCTTATCGCTTGCTACTATTAAATTGATAGGGCATTACTAATAAAAATGTCATCTATCGAAATAGCCTATTTAGAATAAGACAATATGCTTAAAATAGCAATGTTAGGGAAGTAAAGTTATTATTTAATAAGTAAAAAGAGATCAACAGATCTCTTTTCATTTAATATTTTATTTATTAATAAGTTAAACTGTATAAATATTTATTCTACTTTTTCAATTTTGGTTTTTCTTTTCATGGTTGCAGTGGAACCAATTGACGCTAACACAATAAATGCCAACGCAACCCATTGTATTAACGTTAAATGTTCATGTAAGAAAATAATACCAATAAAAGCCCCCATACAAGGCTCTAAACTCATCAATGTCCCAAAGGTTTTTGCCGGTAAACGGGTAAGTGCAATCATTTCCAAAGTATAAGGAAAAGCGGTAGACAAAATCGCAATAGCTAATCCAATAGGTAATATAGACCAACTAAAAACTAGCTCAGGGCTACTTTGTAGCATACCAATAGGGAAAAAGATAAAGGCGGCGATAAGTGAGCCAATAGAAACTGTCGCTGCGCCATAGCCTTTTCCTGCACGTTGTCCGAAAACAATATACAGTGCCCAACCGATACCCGCACCTAATGCATATAAAATGCCTAGGGGATCGAGTCCGTGAATATTATCCCCAATCGGCAGTAATAACCCTAATCCAGCAATCACTAAGATTATCCATAAAAAATCGATTGCTCTGCGTGAAGAAAACATCGCTACCGCAAGCGGTCCCGTAAACTCAAGTGCTACTGCAATACCTAATGGAATAGTTTCAAGAGCCAAGTAGAATAAGTAGTTCATTGCCCCTAATGATAAACCATATAAAAATAGTGGCATTATGGCACTACGAGAAAAGCTTAGACGCCATGGTTTAAAAATAAAAAACAGGATCAGAGTACCTAAAAAAAGGCGTAATGCTGTGACTGCGGGGGCGCCAATAACAGGAAACAGGCTTTTTGCCAATGATGCGCCACTTTGTATTGATAGCATAGAAAGAAGCAAAAGAAGCACAGGGTAGAACACCTGTAATTTAGCTGAGTGTCTGGCTGACAACATCCTGAAAAACCTCGTCAAAAGTAAAACGTTGAGTACTCTGTTATCCTATATAACAAAGGATCACATAATATAAAGTAAATTTGTGATTTTTAATATAGTTATTTATTAATTATTTATTAATAACACAACTTAAATTATTTTAGTTTAGGGATAGTTTAATAATATTAAAATATATTTGGAAAATACAGTAAGGATGAATAAAAACAATCAAATTAAATGTGTATTATTAATAAAACAAACAGAGAGATATATTATAAAAGTGATAAAATAATTTTTTTTGACCTTTTTTATAACTGAGGGGTTCAGTATAATTTTTCACTTGTTTTAACTAGCTAAAGAGAATTAAAAATGAATAAAATAAAGTCTATTGCCGTGTATTGTGGTTCAAGTTTAGGCGCTTCACCAATTTATAAACAACAAGCGATTCTTTTTGCTAAAGAGCTGGTTAAACGTAATATCACTTTAGTTTATGGTGGTGCTAGTGTAGGAATTATGGGCACGCTCGCGGATACCGTTTTACAGGAAGGGGGTAAAGTTATTGGTGTGATCCCAACGTTATTAGAAGGGCGTGAAATCTCACATAAAAATCTGACAGAGCTCCATGTCGTTGAAACTATGCACCAACGTAAAAGTAAAATGATTGAACTCGCGGACGGCTTTGTGGCACTACCGGGTGGTTTTGGCACATTAGAAGAGTTCAGTGAAGTGTTTACTTGGAGCCAAATTGGCCTTCATCAAAAGCCATTAGGTCTATTTAATATTAATGATTTTTATCAGCCATTACTGACTATGATAGATAAAATGGTAGATGAAAAATTCTTACATGAAAAATATCGTCATATGGCGATTGTTGAGCAATCACCTATCCAGTTATTAGATAAATTTGAAAGTTATATTGCCCCTTCGATTAAAACCTACGATAAATAAAGGTAGAGCATGATAACCATAAGAAAAGCTGTACTTTCTGATGTTGAGCAGATTAATACCCTGTATGGCTATTTATTTGCTGAGATGGCGAAATTACAGCCAGAAAGATTAAAACCGGGTAAACAAGATGAAGCATTTATTATTAATGGCATTAAAAATGATAAATTTCATCTGTTAGTGGCTGAGTTAGAACAGAAAATTGTCGGTTTTACTATTGCCCAAATACAAGAGACACCGCTATTTAACTGTTTAGTACAGCGTAAATATGCTTATATTTTTGATATTGTTGTTGACCCTTCTGTTCGTGGACAAGGGGCAGGGGCATTGTTGCTAAATGCCATGAAGGCGTGGGCCAAACAACAAAAAATGACCCACCTAGAGCTTTCCGTATTGGCTGAAAATGCCGATGCTAAACGTTTTTATCAGCGAGAAGGGTTAAAAGAAGTCAGTACCGTGATGGGTATTGCTTTGTAAGTTTCGCTTAATCATGGCAAAAATAAACCCGCTGAGTGCGGGTTTATTAATTATGTTATTCAGCTAAATTGTGGGTTTCCCCGCAATTATCGTACACAATACCCTGACATTTTCAATATCTTCTGCCGATATTTCAAACAAGTTTCTATCTAAGACAATAAAATCGGCGAATTTTCCTACTTCTAATGAACCAATCTGTTTATCCATATCTAGTGCATAAGCGGCATTAATGGTGGCGGCTCGTAATACTTCGATTAAGGTGAGATTGCGATCATTATCTAAACGTGGCTGAGAGGGATCTTTTTGTCGAGTCATGGCAACTTTAAAGTCATACCACTCATTTAATGGATCAATCGGCCAATCACTGCCAAATGCGACAGTCACTCCCGCATCAATAAATTTACCGGCGGTTTCTAGATATTGGCAACGTGCTTTGCCTAACATTTCAAGATCTTTATCAATATTATGTTGCTCTACGCCAGCCCATTGAAAGGAGAGAAAAGGGTAGGTATTTAATTGGGCAAAGCGCGCATAATCTTTTTCACACATTAATTCGTTATGCGCAAGGCCGGGGCGAATATCTTTTTCTGGCAAGGCTTTGCGCATTTCACTAATGGCGTCAAGTGCGACACTAATAGCCCCTTCAGCGACGGTATGAATATGAGGATGATAACCTGCACGGCTAATCTCAGTGACTAATGGCGTCAAGATTTCAGGTGAAAAATAGAGATCGCCAACATGCTCTGAATCTTGCCAATGAGGCGTTTCATCCGTACCGACATTAATACGATAAGGGGCGTGTAAACGGGCTGTCATAATCGGCGCTTGTAATACACCATCAAGAAAAAGCTTAATATGGCGAATAGCGACACTGGGTTGCGCGCCTTGGCTGATTTGATGCCAGTGAGAGAATCGTGTTATTGCTTGTTGTACAGCATGAGGAATAGCTGCAATATCAGCCACATCATCAGGGGTAATTTCAACCGCATTCTCAACACGAACCGTTAATTCACCCGCTTCTCGCAAGGTATTAAAGGCACGTAATTGTGGCTCACCAACACGTGCATCCATGATAGTCGTTACCCCTTGTTGATTGAGCAACTTTTGTACATGGCGTGCGATTTGTAGATTTTGCTCTGCCGTTAAAGGCGGTAGACTATCAATAGCCTGCATAGCTGGCGCATCTTCAAGAATACCAATAGGTGTTCTATCCCCATCACGTTCAATATTGCCATCAGGGGGATCGGGGGTTTCAGCCGTAATATTTAATAATTCTAGTGCGCGGGAATTTGCTAATACGCTATGACAATCACTAGAAAAAAGTAAGATAGGACGAGACGTATTTAAGCTATCAAGGTGATAACGCGTCATTTGTATCCCTTCCGGTTGCATCCCTTCACGATACCATGCTGACACTTTCAACCAAGCTGTATCACTATCGATGGGATCAGCATCAAGATAGCGTTGGATACGCGATAGAATTTCATCGATTGTTAAGGAGAGATAATCAAGGTGACAACCTGCTAATGTGGCTCCCCCCCAAAATGGATGCATATGAGCATCAATAATGCCGGGCATCACCATTTTCTTCTGTAAATCGATATGCTGTGTTTTTTCATTACAGTAAGCAAGTAAATTCGATTTTGTGCCTGTTGCAATAATAATGCCTTGGGAAATAGCGATAGCTTCGACGAAATTGTTACTATTATCAGCGGTATAGATTAGGCCGTTATAATAGAGTGTGTCTGCAATTTGAAATGTCATTCTTCTACCTTGTATAGCTTTTTTGGCGATGATGGCTAATTTTCGGTACTAATCGGGCATCCTATGAAGTTTTGATGCGGGCGGTCATATTAGAATTAAATGACGCTCAATACTACCTGCGTGTTACATTGATTTAACTAACTGTTTTATCAACGGGCGAAAATAATAGGATAAACCGCATAGAATACCACTATATGGAAGAGAATAAGGTAAGCAGAACCGATAGCTACTTACCCTATTAAAATATTAGAAGGGGTCAATTATCGGGCAAATTAGCCGCACATACATCACAGTGTGGATTTTTAGGTAACTTAAATTCACGAAATTGCATCCGCATAGCGTCAAATATTAATACTTTGCCATGTAAAGTTTCACCATAACCAGTGAGTAATTTGATGGCTTCAATGGCCTGTAAAGTGCCAATAGTACCCACAACAGGGGCCATAATACCCGCTTCAACACAAGTTAGTGCATTATCACCAAAAAGATGACTTAAACAGCGATAGCAAGGTTCATCATCTTGATAGGTAAAGACGCTAATTTGGCCTTCCATACGAATGGCTGCACCAGATACTAAGGGTTTTTTCTGCACAAAACACAGTCGATTTAGTTGTTCGCGGATAGTGACATTATCTGTGCAATCCATTATCAGATGATGTTGGCTGATTAATTCAGCCAGTGCTTTATCTTCAAGTAGTGCATCAACCGTATCTATCTGTACATGGGGATTAATCGCGTTTAATGTTGTTTTAGCTGATAAAACTTTCGGCTGACCAATGGTGCTATCGCGGTGTAGGATCTGGCGTTGAAGATTGGACAGTGAAACGGTATCAAAATCTAATAGTGTCAGTTTGCCAACACCTGCGGCAGTAAGATATTGCGATACACTACAGCCTAATCCCCCAACACCGACAATCAATACAGAAGCACCTTTCAGTGCTTCTTGACCGTCAAAATCAAAGCCTCTTAACACAATTTGGCGATTATAACGCAGCGTTTCTTCATCGGTTAATTCTATACTCATAAACACTATTCGCTTTTTAGCAGAGGATTAAATAACTCAATAGTGACGGTTTCACCCGCTGCAACTTTACCACGCTCTCGCTCTAAGACGATAAAACAGTTTGCCACACTAAAGGAGCTATATACGTGAGAGCCTTGATGTCCCGATGTTGTTACTTGCCATTCACCATTTTCATTAATACTGGCGATACCGCGTTGGAAATCCAGACGACCGGCAGATTTTTTTAATGGTGAACAGGTTTTAGCATGGAAACGCTGTGGTGCTCGCCACTGACTAAAACCAGATAAACGGGCAATTAAAGGCTGTACTAATTGGTAGAATGTCACTGTTGCTGATACAGGATTACCCGGTAATCCGCAGAACCAAGCATTATGTAAGCGACCAAAAGCAAAAGGTTTACCCGGCTTAATGGCTAATTTCCAAAAACCAATCTCGCCTATTTCATCTAAAATTTGTTTAGTATAGTCCGCTTCACCCACAGAAACTCCGCCACTGCTAATCACTAAATCCGCTTGTGCATCAGCGGTTTTAAAGGTTTCTCGCAGTTTTTCTGGCGAATCTGGAATAACGCCTAAATCAAGCACATCACAATCTAATTTTTCCAACATTAAGCGTACGGCAAAGCGGTTAGTATCATAGATTTGCCCCGCTTTTAATGGTTGGCCAATAGTTTGCAACTCATCACCCGTTGAAAATACGGCCACTTTTAATTTGCGGTAAACATTAATATTGGCAATACCGAGTGAAGCAATAAGAGGTAACTGTGCTGTAGAAAGTTTTGTTCCTGCGGGTAAGACGATATCGTTTTGTTTTATATCCTCACCAATACGACGAATATTTTGTCCAAGTTTGGCCGGATGTGGAAAAAGAATACCGTTGTCAGTCACTTGTGTTTCTTCTTGCATAATAACGGTATCGACACCTGCGGGTATCATGGCTCCGGTCATGATACGAACACATTGTCCTTGTGGTAATTCACCTTCAAAAGGGACTCCAGCAAACGCTTTGCCTGCAATAGGTAAAGGAGATTGAGTGTTTAGATCCGTATAGCGTACACCGTAACCATCCATGGCAGAATTATCGAAAGGAGGTACATTGAGTGGTGAAGTGATGTGCTCACTTAAGATATAACCTGCTGCCTTATGCAAAGGGATACTAAGGGTATCTGTGATTGCCACCGGTTTTTCAAGTAATTTTTCTAGCGCCTCATCAAGGGATAACAAACCGCTAACCTGACATTGACTCATTGTATACTCCAAAATCTATCGAAATGTGCTGTTTTATTTCATGATACTAATCTATCACGATGAAGCACATCATGTTAGCGATCATCTCATCAGCAAAAAAAGAAAATATTACTCAACATAAAATGTTAACTATTTAAAACAAAACTGTTAGTTAATGTGTTAATAATATTGTTGTATTTTAAATGTAATAAATAACATCAATACAATGGAGCCTTATGAATACCTCAACCCACCCAAGCCATTCAGCACAAGCCTTTCATATCGCTTTTAGTGGTTTCCTTGCTTTAGTTGTTGCTATGGGGATAGGGCGTTTTACTTTTACGCCTCAAGTACCGCTAATGATTGCGGACACACAACTGACATTAACCAGTGCCAGTATTGTTGCTGCATTTAATTATCTAGGATATTTAGCTGGTTCATATGATGCGATGAAAGCAACTAAAGGTGTGGGCTATCGGCTTTGGGGGGGATTATGGGGAGCGGTGATCATTACACTGCTTAGTGCGGTACTTAATGATGCTTTAACTCATAGTATTGCCCGTTTTTTTATTGGTTGGGCAAGCGGTTGGACATTAGTGCTTGTTGCTTCGTGGGCAAATGAAGTATTAGCCCGTTTAAATCGCCCGGCATTAAGTGTGGCAGTCTATGCAGGAACAGGGGCGGGGATCTTTATTAGTGGCCTTCTTGCGGTATTCATTCTCAAGTGGCAGATGAGTGCGACAACAGGTTGGTTGATTTACGGTGTGTTGGCATTTATTTGTGCAATTTATGTGAGCTATCATTTACCCAAACCTTGGTCAATTAATCGTGAGCAAGTCAAAGTAGAGCCACTTATCTTAACGCCGGCGATGAAAAAATTGATTTGGGGTTATACCTTTGCGGGCTTTGGTTATATTTTACCTGCGACCTTTTTATCTCAAATGGCGACAGAACGTTTTCCCGGTAGCTTAGTTGCTCAATTTGTCTGGCCTATTTTTGGTGCTTCCGCAGCTTTATGTATTGGGATCGCGATACTGACACGTAATGTCCTTAATACACAATTACGATTGGCGATAACACTATGGTTGCAAGCACTGGGGATCATCATTGCCGAATGGCTACCCACAATTACAGGTCTTGCTATTGGCGCATTTTTAGTGGGGGGAGGGTTAATGTGCGCGGTGCAATTGGCATTTTTACGTGGTAAAGAGTTGGCACCTGATCATGCTCGTTATATGGCAGGATTATTAACAACATTTTATGCTATTGGACAGCTAGTTGGGCCTCTGGTTTCCTTCCTTTCAACGGCGTTAACGGGAAGACTAGAGCCGGCATTATATGTCGCCTTTGTGATATTGATCATCGGCGGTATTTTGGTTTGTATGAAAGAAAACAATAAAGGGTAAAACAATAAAAAATGACAAAAAAGCAATAATTTCATAACCAAAAATGCAGTATTGCTGGATAATGTGATTCAGCTCATCTAAAGTGTAACGGTTATCGTTGAATTAGGTAACAGAGACTTAATTAATGTGTTTATCGGAGAGTCCAATGTCATCAACATTAAGTAAAGAGGCGCAATGGGTACATGCCGCGTTAGTGGAGCGTGGTTTGGAAACGCCTCTTCGTGAGCCAAAACTTTCACCCAGTGAGAGTAAACAACAAATTAAACATCACATGACGGAAGTGATGAAATTGTTAAACCTAGATTTGAGTGATGACAGTTTAGCGGAAACGCCACATCGCATTGCGAAAATGTATGTTGATGAAATTTTTTCAGGCTTGGATTATCACAACTTTCCTAAAATCACCCTGATTGAAAATAAAATGCAGGTTGATGAAATGGTCACTGTTCGTGACATCACATTAACCAGTACTTGTGAGCACCATTTTGTCACTATTGATGGTAAAGCAACGGTTGCTTATATTCCTAAAGATAAAGTGATTGGTTTATCAAAAATTAACCGTATTGTGCAGTTCTTCGCACAACGCCCTCAAGTGCAAGAGCGTTTAACGCAACAAATATTGATTGCCTTACAAACGCTATTGGGGACGAAAAACGTTGCTGTCTCTATTGATGCCGTTCACTATTGTGTAAAAGCAAGAGGCATTCGTGATGCAACCAGTGCAACCACCACAACCTCATTAGGTGGACTATTTAAATCTAGCCAAAATACTCGCCAAGAGTTTTTGCGTGCTGTACGCCATCTTTGAGATGAATAAATGGAACAAAGTTCACGTCAACGCATCGACGCTTTAGATGCGTTGAGAGGAATAGCGATCCTTGGCATTTTATTACTCAATATCTCAGGTTTTGCCTTATTAAGAGTTGCCTCATTTAATCCTATGCATTCAGGAGAGGCGACTTTTGCGGACAAACTTACTTGGATGGGATTAAATTTATTTACCCAAGGAAAGTTTCTGTTTATTTTTGCGCTGCTATTTGGCGGAACACTTTATTTATTATCTCAACGCTCTGTTGCTTGGAACGTCTCTCGCCTAATTATTCTGGCATTAATCGGTATTATTCATACCCTATTACTATGGGAAGGGGATATCTTATTTCCTTATAGTATTTGCGGATTATTTGTTCTCTTTTTTATTAAAGCATTACCTATTAAGCGGCAATTTATCCTTGGGCTGCTGCTCTATTTATTTGGCGCGATTATTTTAGCTTTTTTATTTTATTACTATCGTGATTTTGTTGAAATAGTTTGGTATAGCTCTGACTATTCCGCCATGATAGAGACTAACTGGAAAACCGGAAACTATATAAATAGTATCTACTGGCGATTAGATGAACTGAGTGATTTTATTTTTAATTTAGTTCGTCAATATAGTTGGTTTTTAATTGGCGCCATGTTAATGGGGGCGGCGTTAATGGCATCCGGTTGGTTACAACGACGCTATTCACAGTCTCATTATGGTTTGATAGCGGTTTGTTTTTTAGTCATAAGTTTACTTTTCCAAGGGACGCTTGTTATTACCGATTATTATTTAGATTGGCATTATATGTGGTCTGCGGTAGTGGCTCAGCCTATCACCATGGTGATCCAAATTATTCAAAGCTTAGGTTATATTGCTTTACTCTATTGGGCATGGCCTTATATTCAACACAGTTTTATCGCCTATGCTTTACGTTGTGTGGGGAAAATGGCGCTTACCACCTATTTACTACAGAGTATTATTGGCACAACGCTTTTCCAGCGGATGGGGTTATTTAACCAATTTACCTTATTGCAGCTTATGCTATTTGTGATTGCCATTTGGGTGATAAATATTATCTTTGCCGTAACGTGGTTACGCTATTTTTCTCAAGGGCCAATCGAGTGGCTGTGGCGCCACTCGTCAACAGGGTTAGCTAAACGCTTTTAACTGTTTTTGCCATTGTTTAATGGCAACGCTTCTACCTCTTGTGGTGAAACCGCCGGATAGCCCTTAATATCATCAGGAATATTTTGTACAGCAGGTATCGCTTCTGGTGGACCTAGAAAACGCGGTTCACGTTTTAATATATAGAGATCGACAACCGCACCTGCTCTGGCTAAAACTTCACGTACACGCACCTTAAACATACTCTTCGGCGAAGCAACAGCAAAACACTGAGCATCAATGCCTTTTTCAAGGGCAATAAAGACGGCTCGTTCGCAATGGAAACGCTGAGTGATAATAGTAAAGCCATCTGTCCCAAACACTTCTTTTGTGCGTACTACCGAATCTAAAGTTCTAAATCCAGCAAAATCCATAACGATACGCGATGCAGGTATGCCTGCTTTAATTAAATCTTTACGCATCGTATTGGGTTCATTATAGCTATGCTGTGCATTATCTCCACTGAGTAACAGATATTGCACTTTGCCGCTGTTATAGGCATTAACAGCACCTTGAATACGATATTGATAAAATTGGTTAAGATAGCCTGTGGTGTAATATTTAGCAGTACCTAATACCATGCCTACTTTTTTGGCGGGTAGTTTATCTATATCTTCGAATATATAGGGGCTAGTTTTTACACCTATCCAGCGATCACAAGCAATTAATGCCACCGCAACTAAGATAAAAAGGGTCAAAAAGAGATAAATGAGGCGCTTTAGCATATCCTTGCCTTAATGACTCAGGGTTTTCTAATAGGTTAAAGGCTACTTGAGCACTAATTGGGAAGCAAGAAAAAAGCGCGCTATTAGTGATAATAGTGCGCTTTTCAGAATGAAACCTAATGATTTTAACTCAATTAGAATGACGTTCTCTTGTAAATACGGTATTCAGGCTCCCAATAGTTACGTTCAATCGCTTCTTCTAAAGCAGAATCAGACGTGACCGTTGCAACACCTTGCACCTGTGCTTCTTTGGCAACTTGTTTAGCAATATAACGTGAAACTTGTTGAATATCGGCTAATAAAGGTAATAGTGGGCCATCGCCTTCTTTTGCCATAGGCGAGCAATCGGCTAACGCACGGCTTGCAACCATTAACATGGCATCAGTAACACGCTTTGCACCACTTGCAATAACGCCAAGGCCAATACCTGGGAAGATGTATGAGTTATTGCATTGTGCAATAGGATACACTTTCTCTTTATAGGTGACTGGGGCAAATGGACTTCCTGTAGCAACAAGAGCTTGTCCATCAGTCCAATTAATAATATCTTCAGGACGCGCTTCAACACGAGACGTTGGGTTAGAAAGAGGCATTACGGTAGGACGTTCACAATGCTTATGCATTTCACGAATAATCTCTTCAGTGAAAAGTCCTGCTTGACCAGAAACGCCAATCAGAATGGTTGGCTTAGCATTTTTAACCACTTCTAACAGTGAAATTGCATCCGTTTCTGTTTGCCAATCGGCCAGCGTTTCGCTTTTTTGAATAAGCTTACTTTGGAAATCGAGTAAGTTTGGCAGTTTATCCGTTAACAAACCAAAACGGTCAACCATAAAGATACGTGCACGAGCTTGTTCGTCGCTTAGTCCTTCAGACTTCATTTGTGCAATAATTTGCTCTGCAATACCACAACCGGCTGAGCCTGCACCTAAGAAAGCGACAGTTTGATCTTTTAATTGACGCCCCGCAGCACGGCTTGCCGCAATTAGACTACCTAATGTCACAGCGGCAGTACCTTGAATATCATCATTAAAGCAACATAATTCATCACGATAACGATTTAATAACGGCATGGCATTTTTTTGTGCAAAATCTTCAAATTGCAGCAGTACATTTGGCCAACGACGTTTAACGGCTTGAATAAATTCATCGACAAATTCGTTATATTCATCTCCGGTAATACGTGGGTGGCGCCAGCCCATATAAAGTGGGTCATTTAAACGTTGTGGGTTATTGGTGCCAACATCCAGTACAACGGGTAAGGTATAAGCGGGGCTTATTCCACCACAAGCGGTATATAAAGAGAGTTTACCAATAGGAATACCCATACCACCGATACCTTGGTCACCTAAACCAAGGATACGCTCACCATCTGTGACCACAATCACTTTTACGTTTTGTTTGGTGGCGTTTTGTAGCATATCATCAATATTGGCGCGGTTAGGGTAAGAGATAAAAAGTCCACGCGCACGGCGGTAAATATCAGAGAAGTGCTCACAAGCTTCACCTACTGTGGGGGTATAAATGATGGGCATCATTTCAGTAAGGTGAGATTCCAACAGACGATAAAATAGCGTTTCATTGGTATCTTGGATATTTCTTAAATAGATGTGTTTATCGTTATCATTTTTAAAATCAAGATATTGACGGTAAGCGCGTTCCACCTGCTCTTCAATGGTTTCTACTGCCTCAGGCAGTAAACCATGAAGGTTAAAGGTGCTGCGTTCTTCTTCGCTAAAAGCACTACCTTTATTTAACAGGGGAAATTCAAGCAGGATTGGGCCTGCATACGGGATATAGAGAGGACGTTTACTTTCGTGTTCCAGTTCCATGAAAAATACTCTTGTAAGGCAGTTAGTCACATGACAAGTGTAGATCCTACAAAATAATAAAAATATGTACAGCTTATGTTATTTTTTTATGATTTTTCTGCTTAGAAATGAGAGATAGATACAATTGTTATGACTTTTTCTGATAAGCATCAGCAAAAATTTACATGCTGATGCTTTTTTATGAGGACAATTTAACAGTATAAGTTAAAAAATGTTACAAAGTGACACGCTGTATTTGGCGGCAACCTAAAGCTGTTAATGTTGCTTGTGTGGCATCCCACTGAGTTAATAGGCTGTCTGCTTTTTCAATTAATATTGCAGACTCAATATCCATAACATTTTCACCCGCCATATTTAATGCAATAAGTGCCGCTTGTAATGGTGGCATACTAGGATTGAATGCGGCATTTTCAGCATAACTACCTTGAAAGATCTTACCGCTTTTCATCTGTACAGCAATACCACTGTGAGAATGGCTGTAAGGGGCATGACTACGATTTATTGCTTGTAGTGCCTGTTGTGCTAGTTGGCTAGTGTTATCTATTTGATAACCGTGATTAACTTTATCCATCAGTAGGGTAGTGATATTGAGATCTTTAGGGCCAAAGCTATCAGGTAAGTAGTCACCTAAGGTTGCCACTTTTCGGCCTGGGAGATGGATTGCAATATGAGTGCCGCTATTTAGTTCGTTCATAAACTGACGACAATGACCACAAGGGGTATAGTTAACTGTGATGGCAACTAAACGAGACTCACCGCGTAACCAAGCATGTGTAACCGCACTTTGCTCTGCGTGTACTGTTTGTTGTAATGGGGCGCCAGCAAACTCCATATTTGCCCCAAAATAGAAGTGGCCGCTTTCACCACGAGCAATGGCACCCACATTAAAATGAGAGATAGGTGTCACAGCACAAGCGGCTGCAACAGGCAGTAATGCGAGGGCTAACTCATCATCATTACATTGTAACTGTGTTTTTAACGCATTAACTTGTTCTGCAGTGAACATTGCCGGAAATTCATCCTGCTCAAGATAAGGCGTAAGTGCTTGTTGTAATTGAGGGGATAAATCTGACCAAATTGCCTGAAAACGAGTATGCATATAGGTGTCTCCCATTAATCTTCTGCTATTGTAAGATTTTAGGCATCTTTACCTATTCTTATATGTGATTAAAATCATATTTTCAATGAAACCATTGCAACTGAATGATTAATTGGGAGATGCATCTCAAATTTATAGTAAATTGATTTTAGCATTAGCATAAAAAACCTTCGCTCTGAACGAAGGTTTTTTATGTGTTCTCTTGATTTAGCTAATTAGCTAAAAAGGTGCAAAATAAAAGGAAAAATAAAGGGTGCAGTAAGTGAAGTAATAATACCGCAAGTCATTAATGCTAATGAACTATATGCCCCTTCAATATAATCAATTTCAGCTGCTCTTGCGGTACCCACTGCGTGAGAGACTGTTCCCATCGCTAAACCACGAGAAGCGTGAGTTGGAATACGTAATATTTTAAATAGCGTATGACCAAAAATGGCACCTAAAATACCTACTGCAATAACACATGCAGCACTGATTGCAGGAATACCACCTATGGAATCCGCAACAGCCATTGCGATAGGGGTTGTTACCGATTTAGGCAAAATGGAGGCAGCAATTTCAGGAGTCGCGCCAGCCCATAATGCAATCGCTGTACCACTAGCCATGGCGGCGATACTACCAATAAAGCAGATACTAATTAACGATTTCCATTGTGCGCGTATTTGGTGTAATTGTTGATATAAAGGGATAGCTAAAGCAACAACAGCAGGTTGCAACAAGTCGTTAAGGATACGACTTCCGGCAAAATAATCCTCATAAGCGGTGTGTGTCACTAATAAAATAGGAATAATAACAACAATAGCAATCAATAACGGATTTAAAATAGGCCATTTAAATCGAGCCGCCAGTTTACGTGCTAAGTAGAAAATAATAAGTGTTAGCGGTAATGACCACCAAATATTCATTAATATTAACATTTTTTCTTCTCACTTAACGCTCTGTCGTCGTCTTGTTGTTCTGCTAATTCTACATCCTCTACTTTATCGGGTTTAGCACCGATAATAGGACGTTCACGATGCACGTAATGTGAGCAGTAAGCGACTAGCGCCATCACCGCAAAGGTACTGACAACACAGGCCAGAACAATAGGAAAGAGTTGTTGGCTTAATAAATTATAATAGTTCATTACACCCACCCCGATAGGAATAAAGAGCAATGACATATTTTTCAGTAAAATATTACCACCGGGTTTTACCCAACGTAATGGAATAAGCTGGAAGGCAAGTAAACCAAATAGAATAAGTAGTCCAACAATACTGCCCGGCACCGCGAAAGGTAATAAGGCTGAAATAAGATTACCGGCAAAAAGACAAAGATAAAGTATAAAAAATGATCGTATATAGTGCCAGATTGTGATCTGCACCCGCTTAGATTTCATAGATATGTGTCCTAAATCAACTGACGTATTTATCATACACCAATTTTCAAAGTGTGCTATGGATCACAATAAAAAAAGAGCGGGGCTCTTTATAGAACCCCGCTTTGTATTTGCATTTTGAATAAAGGTCAGTTTTTATTTCACTTGGTGACCCGGTTTAGCCCCACTATCTGGGCTAAGTAAGAAAATATCTTCACCACCAGGGCCTGCGGCCATCACCATACCTTCTGAAATTCCAAAACGCATTTTGCGAGGTGCTAGGTTTGCAACCATAACCGTTAAGCGACCTTCTAATACTTTCGGATCAGGGTATGCAGAACGAATGCCGGAGAATACTTGGCGTGTTTCTCCCCCTAAGTCCAGTATTAATTTTAGCAACTTATCTGAGCCGTCAACGAAATCAGCCTGTTTAATTTCAGCAATGCGCATATCAATTTTGGCAAAATCATCAAATTTAATGGTTTCTTGAATAGGCGCGTCTGCTAATGGACCCGTGATTTCTTTGACTGGCGCAATGGTACTTTTTGAAGCTTCTACCATTGCATTGGCTTTATCCATTTCAATACGATTAAACAATGCTTTAAATTTAGTAATTTCATGGTTTAACAGCGGTTGCGACAGAGCATTCCAAGTTAATTCAGTTTGTAAGAAGGCTTCTGAACGTTCTGTTAAAGAAGGTAGAATTGGTTTTAAATAAGTCATCAGTACACGGAATAAGTTAATTCCCATAGTACAAATAGCTTGCAACTCAGCCTCTTTACCTTCTTGTTTAGCAACCACCCAAGGCGCTTTTTCATCAATATAGCGGTTAGCTTCGTCTGCTAATGCCATAATTTCACGAATAGCTTTACCAAATTCACGGTTTTCAAAACATTGTGCGATGCTTTCTTGCATATCGACGAAATGTTGATATAACTTCGCATCATCAAGGTTTGCCGCTAATCTGCCATCAAAGCGTTTACTGATAAAACCCGCAGTACGGGACGCGAGGTTAACCACCTTGTTGACGATATCGCTGTTTACACGCTGTACAAAGTCTTCTAAGTTTAGGTCAATATCATCAATACGTGATGAAAGTTTTGCCGCATAGTAATAGCGTAGGCAATCAGCATCAAAGTGATCAAGATAGGCACGTGCCGTAATAAAGGTACCGCGAGATTTTGACATCTTCGCACCATTGACGGTGACATAGCCATGCACAAATAGGTTGGTTGGTTTACGGTATTCACTACCTTCTAACACTGCCGGCCAGAATAAGCTGTGGAAATAAACGATATCTTTACCGATAAAATGGTATAAGTCAGTTTTGCTCTCTTTGTTCCAGAACTCATCAAAGCTTAAATCACCACGCTTTTCACATAGGTTTAAGAATGAGCCCATATAACCAATAGGGGCGTCTAACCAAACATAGAAATATTTACCCGGGGCATCAGGGATTTCAAAACCGAAATAAGGGGCGTCACGGGTGATATCCCACTGTTGCAGACCGCTGTCAAACCACTCTTGCATCTTATTGGCTACTTGCTCTTGCAATGCACCGGAGCGGATCCACTCTTGCAACATATTGCTAAAGGCTGGGAGATCAAAGAAATAGTGTTCAGTTTCACGCATTACCGGCGTTGAACCCGATACCACAGAGCGAGGATTAATTAATTCTGTCGGGCTATAAGTTGACCCACATACTTCACAGTTATCACCATATTGATCGGGCGCTTTACACTTAGGGCAAGTCCCTTTAACAAAACGATCAGGCAAGAACATGCCTTTTTCTTCATCATAAAGTTGAGAAATCGTTTTACTTTTAATATGACCATTTTTTTTCAGGGCTAGATAAATTTTCGTCGATAATTGACGATTTTCTTCACTGTGTGTGGAGTGATAATTATCGTAGCTGATATTAAAACCGGCAAAATCCTGTTGATGCTCTTTGCTCATCTCTTCAATCATGGCTTCTGGGGTAATACCCAATTGTTGAGCTTTCAGCATAATAGGCGTGCCGTGAGCATCATCAGCGCAGATGAAATGAACTTCTTTGCCGCGCATTCGTTGGTAACGGACCCAGATATCAGCCTGAATGTGTTCAAGGATATGACCGAGATGAATTGAACCGTTAGCATAAGGTAACGCGCAGGTTACCAATAATTTATTCGCGACGTGAGACATAGTAAGGATCTTACTTCCATTAAATTAAAAAAAGGGTCTTTGATGTTAACCTATTCGTCATGATGTCGCTAGGGCAATCATAGAGTTTTTGCAAGAGAAATTTCGCTTGGCAAATTGAGGTAAGGCATTATCGTAGTCATTGACTATCTGATATGATAGGTGCACTCAGATATTTAATGAATAACGAAAATGAGAGGAGCCGGGATGAGTGATAAATCCCCCGAGCAGACCACCCCTGAGATTCTGAAAGAAAAAGTTTCAGGTGTCTTGTCTACTTTTGAACACCCGACATTGAAACGTAATCTGCTTTCCCTAAAAGCATTACATCAGTGTGCGATGATTGATGATGTCCTTCATATCGAATTAGTAATGCCGTTTGTGTGGAAAAAACCTTTCCAACAACTGATTGAAGAAAAAACGGCAGAGCTGCGTAATATGACGGGAGCCAAAGCTGTTGAGTGGAAGCTAAAACACAATATTGCCACACTACGTCGTGCAAACGATCTACCAGGTATTAATGGCGTACGTAATATTCTGGCGGTGAGTTCAGGTAAAGGCGGGGTGGGTAAATCCAGTACCGCGGTAAACCTTGCTTTAGCGCTTGCACAAGAAGGGGCTAAAGTAGGTATTCTGGATGCGGATATTTATGGTCCATCCATTCCTAATATGTTAGGTACAACCATGGAACGCCCAACTTCACCAGATGGGCAACATATGGCACCTATTATGGCGTATGGTCTAGCATCTAACTCTATCGGTTATTTAGTCACAGACGATAATGCCATGGTATGGCGTGGTCCAATGGCAAGCAAAGCGTTGATGCAAATGCTGCAAGATACATTATGGCCTGATTTAGACTACCTTGTGATCGATATGCCACCAGGAACGGGTGATATTCAATTGACCTTATCACAAAATATTCCGGTGACTGGCGCCGTTGTTGTTACAACACCACAAGATATTGCGCTGGTGGATGCGATGAAAGGCATTGTCATGTTCAAAAAAGTCAATGTACCCGTATTAGGTATTATTGAGAATATGAGTGCGCATATTTGTAGCAATTGTGGTCATCTTGAGCCTATTTTTGGTACAGGTGGTGCTGAGAAATTAGCCGAAAAATATCATTGCCAATTATTGGGTCAAATTCCACTGCATATCTCTTTACGTGAAGATTTAGATCGCGGACAACCGACGGTGATGCGTGATCCTGAAGGTGAGTTCGCTGATATCTATCGTGAAATTGCTTCAACTGTTTCTGCGCAAATGTATTGGGATGGGGATGCTATTCCAACGGAAATTTCTTTCCGCGCGGTATAAGCGGTGAAACAATAATCTATTGATTATTATGGGAAGTCTTTTAGGCTTCCTTTTTTTTATCCGCTGAGATCCGACTATTTTTGATAAAAAACAAAGAGATTTTTGGTTTTACGCTGGAACCAGAAGGATTTCAAAACTATAATCTGCGCGAGCGTAATATTTACATATTATTACGTTATTCCTCTTTTTTATTTCAAACCAGGTTTTTTATTATGGCTGACACAGCACATCAGTGCACAATTGTAGGTATCGCTGGAGCCTCTGCTTCAGGTAAAAGTCTTATTGCCAGTACACTTTACCGTGAATTAAGAGCGCAAGTAGGTGATCATAATATCGGTGTGATACCAGAAGATTGCTATTATCGTGACCAAAGTGATTTAACAATGGAAGAACGATATAAAGTTAACTACGACCACCCCAATTCGATGGATCACGCACTTTTATACCAACACTTGTGTGAACTAAAAGCCGGAAACGCCATCGAACTCCCTCAATATGATTATGTCGCTCACACCCGTAAATCAGAAACCATTCATTTTAAACCAAAAAAAGTTATTATTATTGAAGGTATTCTGTTATTAACAGATAAGCGCTTACGTGAAGAGATGGATTTTTCTATCTTTGTCGATACGCCATTAGATATCTGTTTAATGCGTAGAATTAAACGTGATGTGAATGAACGTGGGCGTAGTCTAGATTCTGTTATTGAACAATATAATAAAACTGTTCGTCCGATGTTCTTCCAGTTTATTGAGCCTTCTAAACAATATGCCGATATTATTGTGCCTAGAGGGGGAAAAAACCGTGTTGCGATCGATATTTTGAAAGCAAAAATCGGACAGTTTTGTGAATAATTGAGTTCATTTGTAGGCAGCTTTCATGCATGATTAACCATGAAACTGCCTGTTTAACTTGAAGAAGGGAAATAAAATGCGATTATGCGACCGTGATATTATTCAGTGGCTTGATGAAGGTAAATTAGTCATTGAACCCCGCCCGCCTGTCGAGCGAATTAACGGCGCAACAGCGGATGTTCGCTTGGGTAACCAGTTTCGTGTTTTCCAAGGACATACTGCGGCTTACATTGACCTCAGTGGCCCCAAAAATGAAGTTAATGAGGCCCTTGAGCGGGTGATGAGTGATGAAATTGTATTACCAGAAGGCGAAGCGTTTTATCTTCATCCCGGAGAGCTTGCCTTGGCGGTTACATTAGAGTCTGTCACATTACCGGATAATGTAGTAGGGTGGTTAGATGGACGCTCATCTTTAGCGCGATTGGGATTAATGGTACACGTCACGGCTCACCGAATTGATCCGGGCTGGCATGGGCACATCGTATTAGAATTTTTTAATTCAGGTAAACTGCCATTAGCATTAAGACCGGGTATGGTGATTGGCGCATTAAGTTTTGAACCTATGTCAGGCTCTGCGGATAGGCCTTACAATCGTCGCCAAGATGCGAAATATAAAAATCAACAAGGTGCGGTAGGAAGTCGGATTAGCGAAGATTAATTTTTCATTAACGACTATTATCAACTTTATTAAGCGGGTAACAATATGAAAAGGTTTTTGACAACACTCGCCATTTTGCTTGTAGTGATTTTGGCAGGCTTAACGACATTAGTTTTGCTCATTAACCCTAATGATTTTCGTGGTTATCTTGTTGAACGCGTTGAAAAACAAAGTGGCTATAAATTAACCTTACAAGATGATATGCGTTGGCATGTCTGGCCAAAACTCAGCATTATTAGTGGTAAAATGTCATTAACAGCTCCCGGTGCTGAGCAACCATTGATCACTGCTGATAATATGCGTCTTGATGTGGAATTATGGCCATTACTTTCCCACCAGTTGGAAGTAAAAGAAGTGATGCTAAAAGGCGCAGTGGTTAGACAAACGCCTGAGAGTAAAGCAATACCTAAAATAACCCCGCCTTCTGTTGCCAATGAAGACAGTACTCGTCCGATTATTGAGCCAAAAACAAATCGTTGGCAATTAAATATTGCTAAGGTGAGGATCTCCGATAGTTTGATTATTTGGCAAACCAAAGGGGGAGAGCAACTTAATTTACGCGATATCAATTTATTATTAAAAACGGACGACAAAAAACAAATTAACCTTGAGATGAGCACCAAAATTAATCGTGATCGTCGCGAGTTAATGTTAAATGTTGTTGCTAATGCTGATATGAGTGGCTACCCATATCAAATCAGTGGCAATATCGCTCAATTAGATTATGCATTATCGGGAATAGGGCTTCCGGCTCAAGGGATCTCCGGAAATTTAACCTCAGATTTCAATATTAAAAATGATAGTGTAAATGTTATTGCCTTAAATAATTTAAATATGACGGCAAATGAGAGTCAGCTACAAGGTAGCATCACGGCTGAATTGGCTAAAAAGAACCGCTATCAAGTGGAATTAACTGGGGACACTTTAAATTTAAATACCCTATTACCTGAGTTAGCACAGCCTAATTCATCTGAAACGGCATCGTTAACCTTGGCAAATACCCCGTCGAGATCATTCTCATTCTTTAGCCATGCTCAGGCTGCACCATCACCCAATGCAACTATTATGGCTCGTCCGGTTATTACCTCCGCGACAATTGAAAACAAAGCGTATGATTTAACCCACTGGGGTGATATTGAATTTAGCTTAAACTTAGCGCTCAATAAGTTATTGTATAAAGAATTAGAAATAAACAATGTTAAATTAACCGCATTAAATAACCCCAAATCATTAAATATTGATAGGTTAGAAGGGCAGATCCTAAACGGAGATTTTTCACTGCCTACGGTGATTTCTACCAGCATTGTGCCAGCACATATTAGTATGAATGTCACAATGAATAATATCCCTTTGCAACCTTTATTACGCGTCTTTGATCAGCCAGAAAATTTCAGTGGTTTAATTTCTGCTAAAGGGCATCTAGAAGGTGCCGGATATAATCGCAACGCGTTTCTTAATAGTTGGCAGGGTACACTGGATACGTCATTAAGCGAATTTAAAATGCTAGGATTAAATATTCCACAAGTGATCCAGCAATCTATTGCACAAACAACCGATCAAGTGGTTTATCCTGAAGATATTGAGAACTATACCAAAGCAGATAGTGTGATTGCCCAGTTTAAACTAGCACCTAAAGGCCGAGTGACGTTAAATCAGTTAGATGCTCAAGCAAGTGCTTATCAGATCAGCGGGCAAGGTCAATTAGATCTACAACGTCATAATCTAGATGTGATGCTGATGGTTAATATCAAAAAAGGTTGGGGCAAAGAGAATGAATTTATTCGCCAACTGGCCAAAATAGATATTCCATTAAGATTGTATGGTAATTGGAATGCTATCCAATATGAGTTTAACGTTGAAAAATTACTACGTGATCAATTACAGCAAAAAGCAAAACAGGCCATAGATAATTGGTTAAATAAGCAAGATGATAGCCCCGAAGTTAAAGCGCTTAATCAATTATTGAAAAAAATATAATTTTTAAAGTTGTTAACAAGGTGGAATAAATTTTTATTCCACCTTGTTTTGTTTTGTTTTGTTTTTTGGCTAATAAATTGATTTTATTAATTTATGATTAATAATCCCTTCTCTTATATTAAACAATATCTGTGAAACACAGATGCTGTATTACGTTTCTTATTCTCATTCTCCCCGTTCCCTGTCACTGTTAACAGAAAATGGATAAAATGATTAAATTATGCTCATAGTGCATTATGTTTATCATTTAATTCAGTTTTTGCCTAAAAAATACTCATTCGTACTGTTTACATGTAAAAAAATAGTCGTTTTTTTTGATATATGTCATACACTGCAACGTTGCCTTTGGGCAGAGTGTGTCCATTGCACTAAATGCAAAAAAATGATGATAAAAACAAAAAGCTTCATTTTATAAATAACTATCGTAGACAGGAACTATACATGATTGAAATTCTTATCGGCGCCCTCGTCGCTGTGGGTGTTGGGCGTTACATTGTTAAGGGATATTCGCCAACAGGTGTGCTACTTACTGGTGGGCTATTATTGCTTATCATCAGTGTGATTATGGGCAAATCAGTATTACCAGTTAGTGTCACAAGTACCGGTTATCGCTTAATCGATATTGTTGAGTATGTAAAAAATCTACTTATGAGCCGTGGTGGTGATCTGGGGATGATGATCATGGTGCTATGTGGGTTTGCTTCTTATATGACTCATATTGGTGCCAATGACGTGGTCGTGAAACTTGCCTCACGCCCATTAAAAATGATCAACTCACCTTATCTTTTAATGGTAGCGGCTTATATTGTTGCATGTTTAATGTCATTAGCTGTTTCATCTGCAATAGGTCTTGGTGTGTTATTGATGGCGACCTTATTCCCAGTGATGGTCAATATGGGAATTAGTCGTGGTGCGGCGGCAGCTATCTGTGCTTCACCTGCATCAATTATTTTAGCGCCAACCTCTGGTGACGTGATTTTAGCGGCACAAGCTTCTGAAATGCCACTTATTGATTTTGCGTTTAAAACAACACTGCCTATCTCTATTGCCGCAATTCTTGGGATGTGTATTGCTCACTTTTTCTGGCAACGTTATCTTGATCGTAAAGAGCATATCGAAACAGAGATGTTAGATGTGAACGAAATCAAAACTCACGCCCCTAATTTCTATGCGATTTTACCTTTCACACCTATTATTGGTGTATTAGTTTTTGATGGTAAATGGTTACCAGAGCTTCATATTGTTGCCATTATTATTCTTTGCATGATGTTATCTGCGGTTATTGAATTTATCCGTAGCTTTAGTGCTAAAGAGGTTTTTGCCGGTTTAGAAGTTGCTTACCGTGGTATGGCTGATGCATTTGCCCAAGTGGTAATGTTATTAGTTGCCGCAGGAGTTTTTGCTCAAGGTTTAACAACGGTTGGCTTTATTCACGCGTTAATTGATGGTGCACAATCATTAGGCTCAGGGGCAATTGTTATGATGATTGCATTAGTCTTAATTACCATGCTCGCGGCAATGACAACCGGCTCAGGGAATGCGCCTTTCTATGCTTTCGTTGAATTAATTCCGCGCTTAGCAAGTAATATGGGTGTGAATCCTGCTTACTTAACTATTCCGATGTTACAAGCATCAAACTTAGGACGGACTTTATCACCTGTATCGGGTGTGGTGGTTGCTGTATCAGGAATGGCAAAAATTTCACCTTTTGAAGTGATGAAACGCGTTTCTGTGCCAGTATTGGTCGGGCTTGTGATTGTGATTGTTGCAACGGAAATACTGGTACCCAGTACATTAGGTTGATCATCAATAAATTATTGAAATAAAGTTAGCTTTATCTACTTTATTTTTCATTCTATTGACGGGCTTTGTTATGCATAGACAAAGCCCATTTTTTTATTAAGCACCATTTTCAGATAAAAAATATCCGCCTTAGAGACGGATATTTGGTTATTTAATAGAAATTAAGCTTCGTCGACGTTTTCTTCGTCTTCAGGTGTTGGTTCAACAATACGTACTTTATTAATACGGTGATTGTGTACATCTAATGGTTCAAATTCAATACCATCAATAACCACTTTTTCACCGACGGCAGGAACGCGTTGTAAATGTTCCATCAATAAGCCAGCCAAGGTTTCATACTCACGTTTTTCATCCAACTTAATAGGAATATAAAGCACTAAGTCTTCCAGCGGTGTAAAACCATTGACGGTCCATGAGCCATCTTCATTTTGTACTAAGTCGTGACGAGAGTCATTTTCCTCTGTACTTACTGGTAAATTACCGGCGATCGTTTCCATTACATCGGTTAAGGTAACAATGCCTTCGACAGAGCCAAACTCATCAACCACAAATGCAAAGTGAGTATGAGCATTACGGAATTGTTCTAATGCCTGTAATAGTGATAACCCTTCAGGGAAGATTAAGGGTTGTGTAATTAATAAACGTAAATCTAATGGTTCATTACGTAACTGTTGATTTAATAATTGAATAACATTTACCACGCCGATAGGTTCGTCGCTATGTTCTTCGTCGGTAATAACAAGACGAGAATGGGGATCTTTCTCGAGTAATTGGCGAATATCATCTTGGGTGGCTTTTAAATCAACATATTCAACATCATGGCGTGAAGTCATAATACTATTGACGTTTCGCTGGCTTAAACCCAGAACACGCACAATCATTTGGCGCTCTTGAGGATCAAATACCTCTTCTGTATTAGCAACTAAATCTGAAGTATGTGGATCAAGTTCTGATGAATCTGGTTTGCCATTAATAATACGCAATACCGCTTCCGCTGTACGTTCACGCAAAGAGCGAGAAGCAGATAAGAAACGGCGACGGTTAAACTGTGCCAATTGGTTAAATATCTCTATCATAATAGAGAAACCAATGGCTGCGTATAAATAGCCTTTAGGTATTGGATAGCCAAACCCTTCTGCAACCAGTGCAAAGCCAATCATCAATAAGAAACTTAAACATAAGATAACAATAGTTGGGTGATTATTGACAAATGTAGTTAATGGCTTACTTGCGAGGATCATCAAGAACATCGCAATAGTGACTGCTGCAACCATCACACCGAGATGGTCAACCATTCCTACCGCAGTGATAACAGAATCAAGGGAGAATACGGCATCTAGTACGATGATTTGGGCAACGACAGACCAAAAATGAGTCGTTTTGCGTTGTTTCCCTTCACCATGATCTTTACCTTCTAGCCGTTCGTTAAGCTCCATCGTCGCTTTAAACAGCAAGAATATCCCACCTATCAACATAATGAGATCTCTGGCACTAAAAGGGTGGCCAAATAGAGTGATCAGTGGTTTGGTGAGGGTTATCAACCATGAGAGACTAAATAGCAACACAATACGCATCACCAGGGCACACAATAAGCCGGTGATACGTGCTTTATCTCTTACTTTTGCTGGAAGTTTATCTGCCAGAATGGCAATGAATACTAGGTTATCGATACCTAGTACGATTTCAAGAACAATAAGGGTGGCCAGTCCAGCCCATATCGTCGGATCTACGATCCATTCCATACAGTTTGTTTTACCTTCTATAAAGACGGCTTATGCCGACTGGGGAATAATGAGCAATTTAGCGGAATTTTTCAATAAATTATTATTGATAGTGGCAGAATAATTTCATTTTATCCATAAGGAATGCGATATCGATTGCATCAATAACTACCACCAAATGAGAGAGTGAGTTACTATGTGATCAGGTTAACAAATTGTCAGTACATTGAGACTGGCTGGTTTATATTCAGACGGGAGTTATTTCATGTCAAAACAGCAAATCGGTGTGGTTGGTATGGCAGTGATGGGACGTAACCTTGCGCTAAACATTGAAAGCCGTGGTTACACTGTATCTATCTACAACCGCTCGAGCGATAAAACCAATGAAGTGATCGCTGAAAATCCAGGTAAAAAACTGGTTCCGAATTACTCTATTGAGGAATTTGTTGATTCATTAGAAAAACCGCGTCGTATTTTGTTAATGGTTAAAGCGGGTGAAGCAACAGATAAAACCATCGCAGCGCTGACACCACATTTAGATAAGGGCGATATCCTTATTGATGGCGGAAATACTTTCTTTAAAGATACTATTCGTCGTAATCGTGAGCTATCGGCTCAAGGTTTTAACTTTATTGGTACGGGTGTTTCTGGTGGTGAAGAAGGGGCATTAAAAGGACCTTCTATTATGCCTGGTGGTCAAAAAGAAGCCTATGAGTTAGTTGCTCCTATTCTTGAGAAAATTGCCGCGGTGGCAGATGGCGAGCCTTGCGTCACTTATATTGGTGCAGATGGTGCAGGTCACTATGTGAAAATGGTACACAATGGTATCGAATATGGTGATATGCAACTGATAGCAGAAGCTTATTCAGTATTAAAACACTCACTAGGTTTAACTAACGAAGAGTTAGCGGACACTTTTACCGAGTGGAATAAAGGCGAATTAAGTAGCTACCTTATTGAAATTACTGCTGATATTTTCCGTAAGAAAGATGAAGAAGGTAACTACCTTGTTGATGTTATTCTTGATGAAGCGGCAAATAAAGGCACCGGTAAATGGACTAGCCAAAGCTCTTTAGACTTAGGTGTTCCTGTTACGTTGATTACAGAATCTGTTTTTGCACGTTATATTTCTTCACTGAAAGATCAACGTGTGGCGGCATCTAAAGTATTATCAGGTCCAACACCAAAAGCATTTACTGGTGATAAAAAAGCTTTTATTGAGAATGTTCGTCGTGCACTATATTTAGGTAAAATTGTCTCTTATGCGCAAGGCTTCCAACAATTGAAAGCTGCATCAGATGAATATAACTGGGATCTAAATTACGGTGAAATTGCGAAAATTTTCCGTGCAGGTTGTATCATTCGTGCTCAATTCTTACAAAAAATCACTGATGCCTATAATGACGATGCGAATATCGCTAATTTATTATTAGCACCTTACTTTAAAAATATCGCTGATGAGTATCAACAAGCATTGCGTGATGTTGTTTGTTATGGTGTTCAAGCAGGTATTCCTACGCCAACATTCTCTGCGGCTATCTCTTATTACGATAGCTACCGTGCGCAAGTGTTACCAGCAAACTTAATTCAAGCACAACGTGACTATTTTGGTGCGCATACTTATAAACGTACTGATAAAGAAGGCGTATTCCATACTGAGTGGATGGAGTAATTTTTAAAAACAGTGAGTTATAAGTGTTAGGGGTGCTGAATTTCAGCACCTTTTTACTATTTGTAGTTAAAAAGTTATAGTTAAAAAATACTTTTTAACTGCATTTTATAGTACTTTTATTAATCATTATCATCGTGGCGAATAAAATGAATTAACTCAGGCTGAGCAATACGCTGATAATCTTGTGTATTTAAAATAATCGAACGTTCTAATGTTCCAGCATTAAAGGCTAATTCATCAAAACGTTCAAATAATAGCGGATCAGCAACCAGTTTTAGTGCTGGATGAAAACTAAAAGGTGGGATCGCGCCAAATACACATTGCGTTAGTTCATCAACTTCTTTCGGGCTTGCAAGAGAGGCTCTTGTCCCACCAATAGCGATAGCGAGTTTTGATAGATCAGCTTGTTTATCAGCAGGTAAAATGGCGAGTACGTGTTGTTTAATACCATTACCTTTTACATGACAAACTAGACCTTTTGCCCCTTGCCCTAATTGTGTACCTCTTATTTTAGCAACTTCCTCAGAACGACCCGCGGTCGGGTGTTCCATGACGCGATAACGGGCGTGATGGTGATTGAGTAATGTGGTTAATTGCTCGAAAATAGTCAAAGACATCAATGACTCCTAAGATTAAGCATGTATTTTTATTCGGTCATTATACGACTTTAAAAAAATTTTTCTGCGGTGATATGTTTCTTTGGTATTTATTATTTTGATAAGCCTATCAAATTATTTTGTTACAAATGATAATATGTTAATAGTATTATCCTATTGAATTAATAGGATAATTAGATTATCTATATTATTTTAGAGCTCTAATATTATAAAAAAATTAATATTTATTCATTATATTGATAATGATCAATTTAAGAATAAAAAGAATAGAACATATTAAAACGTAGATTAAATTACTAAAAGGAAGTCAATAATGGCCAGTTCAACATTTTATATCCCTTCAGTAAACAAATTAGGCGCAGGTTGTCTTGCAGACGCGATAAACTCAATGAAAGACTTTGGCTTTCATAAGGCACTGATTGTTACTGATAGTGTTTTAAATCAATTAGGTGTTGTAAATAAAGTGAGTGAATTACTGGCAAAATCAGGTATTGCTAGCGTTACTTATGATGGTACAGCGCCAAACCCTACCGTTGAAAATGTTGAAGCGGGGTTAGCCTTATTAAAAGAGCATCAATGTGACTGTGTTATCTCTTTAGGTGGTGGCTCTCCTCATGACTGTGCTAAAGGTATCGCACTAGTCGCTGCCAATGGTGGTAAGATTGCCGATTATGAAGGGGTTGATCGCTCTGAGCATCCGCAATTACCACTGATTGCAATTAATACAACCGCTGGTACTGCTTCTGAAATGACACGTTTTTGTATCATCACAGATACTGCGCGTCATATTAAAATGGCTATTGTTGATAAAAATGTAACACCAATCTTATCTGTAAATGATTCAGAGTTAATGATTGGCATGCCAAAAGGTTTAACCGCAGCTACGGGTATGGATGCGTTAACCCATGCTGTTGAAGCTTATGTCTCTACTGCCGCTAATCCTATTACTGATGCATGTGCGTTAAAAGCAGTGACGATGATCAGTGAGTCTTTACGTAAAGTCGTTGAAAACGGGGGTGATACAGCAGCACGTGAAAATATGGCTTATGCACAATTTTTAGCGGGTATGGCATTTAATAATGCTTCTTTAGGTTATGTGCATGCTATGGCTCACCAATTAGGTGGTTTTTATAACTTACCTCATGGTGTATGTAATGCAGTATTACTGCCTCATGTTCAAGCTTATAATATCCAAGCTGCAGCAGGTCGTTTAAAAGATATAGCGCAAGCTATGGGTGTTGATGTTTCGGCAATGAATGATGAGCAGGGTGCGCAAGCTTGTATTGATGAGATCCGCAAAATCGCCAAAGATGTCGGTATTCCAGCAGGCCTGAAAGAATTAGGCGTGAAAGAAGAAGATTTTAAAACATTAGCTGAAAATGCATTAAAAGATGCATGTGCCATCACTAACCCTGTTCAAGGTAGTGAAAGTGATGTTATCGAGATATTCCGCCAAGCAATGTAATCGCTAAAAATAAGAGGGTTAATATAAGTTAACATCTTGTTTAAGCAAAGAATTAACACCTCAAATATCAATGTTGTATTTGAGGTGTTTTTTATATTATTAAGTATTAAGTGGTCATGTAGTTTAATGACTGACACTTATTTTATTGCGCTTTTTTATGACGCTTTTGTAAGCAATCAATCACATCAGATAGAGATAGCGATTGGTCTTGTAATAGCACCATTAAATGATAGAGCAAATCAGAAGCTTCATTTTTTAACTCTTCACGATCATTAACAGTTGCAGCTAAAGCAGTCTCAACACCTTCCTCTCCGACTTTTTGTGCGATACGTTTGGTTCCGCTGGCATAAAGTTGTGCCGTATAAGAGCTATCTGGCGAGGCGTTTTTACGCTCGCGCAGTAAGTTCTCAAGCTCATAAAGAAATCCCCATTGGCTTTGAGCCGGAGCAAAACAACTTTCAGTCCCATTATGACAAGTAGGCCCGATTGGGTGAGCTAAAATAAGTAAAGTATCGTTATCACAATCAGGATAAATATCCACCAATTTAAGGAAATTGCCTGATGTTTCACCTTTTGTCCATAAACGTTGTTTAGTTCGTGAATAGAAAGTGACCTTGCCACTGTTTAGCGTCATTTCTAATGCGGCTTTATCCATATAACCAAGCATTAAGACATCACCAGAAATAGCATTTTGGATAATGACAGGCATTAGGTTATCGACTTTTTGCCAATCTAATTGGGCGAGTTTTGTATTATTCATTATATTCTTACCTTAACGCCATTTTCTGCGAGATACTGTTTCAATTCGTTGATATTAATGATCTGCTTATGGAATACGGAAGCGGCAAGGGCACCGTCAACATTGGCTAATTTAAACGCATCCAGAAAGTGTGACATTTCACCTGCACCGCCAGAAGCTATCATGGGAACCTGAGTGACTTGGCGTACCAGTGCGAGTTGTTTTAAATCATAGCCTTGTCTTACACCATCTTGGTTCATCATGTTTAACACTATTTCTCCCGCCCCCCGTTGCTGTACTTCTTGTACCCAATCGAGCGTTTTCCATGGCGTTTGTTGCGTGCGTTTTTCATCACCCGTAAATTGATAAACGAGATATTCCCCGGTTTTTTCATCAAACCATGTATCAATTCCCACAACTACACACTGCACACCGTAGCGATCGGCAAGGCGAGAAATCAGTGTTGGATCAGAAAGTGCAGGGGAATTAATTGAGATTTTATCTGCCCCAAAAGAGAGAATTTTCCCGGCATCTTCTACTGAGCGAATGCCACCCGCAACACAAAATGGAATATCAATCACTTCGGCTACCCGCGATACCCAACTTTTATCGACCACTCGGCCATCAGAAGAGGCGGTTATATCATAAAAGACCAGCTCGTCGGCACCTTCTTTCGCGTAGCGTTCTGCTAAGGGAACAATATCACCAATAATTTCATGGTTACGAAATTGCACACCTTTAACAACCTGTCCATCACGAACATCAAGACAAGGAATTATGCGTTTTGCCAACATGATATCGCCTCTTGTAATGTGAATTTGCCTTCTAATAGTGCTCTGCCAACAATAATGCCCGCAACACCCGATCCAGGAAGTGCTGCAATATCCTGTAAATCGCCAATACCGCCTGAAGCTTGGAATAAAATATCAGGGAAACGCTGGCTAATTTCTTTATACAGTTCGACGTTAGAACCGGCTAAGGTGCCATCACGAGAAATATCGGTGCATAATACATGCTTTAATCCTACAGGTTGATAAAGTGCGATGATCTCTTCTAGTGTATAGGGGGAGTTTTCTTGCCAGCCACTTACCGCCACCCATTTTTTACCTTGTTCGTCGATACGAACATCAAGGGCGAGTACAATCGCATCGGCACCATAACGCTCAAACCATGTTTTGACTAATTCGGGCTGGCTCACCGCTGTAGAGCCAATCACCACTCGACTTGCTCCTGCGGCTAATAGCGACTTCACATCTTCTTCGCTACGAATACCACCACCAACTTGCACAGGAACGTTAACACAGGCAACTAGCTGTTTTAATAGTGGGATCTGCCGTGCAAGTGGATCTTTCGCACCAGTTAGGTCGACGAGATGCAATAATTTTGCTCCGTCTTGTTGATACTGTTGATAGCGACGGATCGGATCATCATCATAATCACGTTGTTTATTATAATCACCTTGATGAAGACGAACGACTTTGCCATCAATTAAATCTAATGCCGGAATAATCATAACGCGTTACATCTCCAAAAAATTCTTAATCAGTTGAGCACCCGCTTTTCCTGAGCGTTCAGGGTGAAATTGCACCCCATAGAAATTATCTTTCTGAATGGCACTGCTAAAGCGTGAACCATATTCTGTTTCGGCTATGGTTGAGTCATTGAGCCCTAAACCATAGCTGTGAACAAAATAGAACCAAGCGTCGCTGTCAATATTGCGAAATAGAGGGTGAGCGGGTTTTGCTAATACCTGATCCCAACCCATATGCGGTAAGGGTAATCCTTTGGTATCAAGTTTATTGATATTACCGTCAACTAATCCTAATAGAGGGATATTGTGACCTTCTTCACTCAGAGAGGCCAAAATTTGCATCCCTAAGCAAATACCTAATACGGGTTGGGTTAACGCTTTAATTAAAGGGATAAGTTCACGGGCTTTTAGTTGTTCCATAGCGGCACGGGCTGTTCCCACCCCGGGTAGAAACAGTTTATCAGCAGATAACACGATATTTTTTTCATAAGAAATAATCGGATCGTAACCTAGCCTTTGTACGGCGTATGCAACCGAGGCTAAATTAGCACAACCTGTATCAAGAATGACGACTTTCATCACAGCACACCTTTTGAACTGGGTAAGGTATTTCCTTCAACACGGATAGCTTGGCGTAAGGTACGACCAAATACTTTAAACAGACTTTCTGCTTTGTGGTGATCGTTTTTGCCTTTTGATTTTAAGTGTAGAGTGCAGCCCATAGTGTAAGAGAGAGAGCGGAAAAAGTGCTCAATCATCTCTGTGCTTAAATCACCAACGCGCTGATATTTAAATTCTGCTTTATATTCAAGGTGAGGGCGTCCAGAAATATCCAGCGCACAACTTGCTAGGCACTCATCCATAGGCAAAGTAAAACCAAAACGTGCAATGCCACGTTTATTACCTAATGCTTCTCGCAGTGCTTCGCCGAGTGCAAGACCGGTATCTTCAACGGTGTGGTGATCGTCAATGACTAAATCCCCTTGTACATTGATATTTATACGAAAGCCACCGTGGGTGGCAATTTGATCTAGCATATGATCAAAAAAACCAACTCCAGTGCTAATTTGGCTTTCACCTTCACGATCAAGCCAGATATCAATGGCTATTTGTGTCTCTTTGGTTTTACGTTCAACGTGGGAGTAGCGATCTTTTTTCGTCAGCAATTCACTGATAGCTGACCAGCTTAATTCATTGGCGTTATAACGTAATCCGTTGATCCCCATATTTTCAGCTAATTGTAGATCGGTTTGTCTATCACCAATCACATAGCTATTGGTTTTATCAAGAGCACTTTCAACCAGATATTGGGTGACTAACCCTGTTTCAGGTTTACGACAAGGACAGTTGTCTTCAGGTTTATGAGGGCAGATTAATACTTCATCAAAAACAATACCTTGTGAAGAAAAAACCTGCATCATGAGATTATGAGGGGGTTCAAAGTCAGCTTGTGGAAAACTGTCTGTACCAAGCCCATCTTGATTGGTGATCATAATAAGCTTATAGCCCGCCTGTTGTAAGTTGAGTAATGCGGGAATAACGCCATTTTCAAAGGCAAGCTTATTGAGACTATCAACTTGGTGATCGGTTGGTGGCTCTGTGATCAAAGTACCATCACGATCGATAAAAAGAATTTTCTGGCTCATGGTTGAGATCCCTCAGTGGTGATTTTTTATTGTTATCATTAGTGATGTTTATACGTTTGCCGTTTGTCTATTTTTTATAGCGGTTATCACGCTATCACACTCTTGACGCGTACCGATAGAGATGCGTAAACAACCTGCCAGCCCATATTGACGCTGTTGATCGCGTAAAATAATCCCTTGCTCCCATAAACTGCGGAAAACACAATCAGCATCAGTGAATTTCACTAAAATATAGTTGGTTTCACTACAATAAACCTGTTCAACATTGGGTAAATTTTTTAGTGCATCCGCTAAATATGTTCTATTGCGTACAATTTCCATTACCCGTTGTTTCATCGCTTCTATACCTTGGTCAGTTAATGCTTGTGCCGCAATATCAGCAACCGGGGTAGAAAGTGGGTAAGGGGCGATCACCTTAAGTAATAATTCAATAACAGGTGAATTGGCAAGTGCAAAGCCACAACGCAGTCCCGCTAATGCAAAAGCTTTAGAGAGAGTTCGTAAAATGGCTAAATTCGGATACTCTTTTAACCAAGCGACTAGTGATGCTTGAGGACAAAACTCAATATAAGCTTCGTCAATAGCCACAATGGCTTTGCCTTTAGCCAATGCTAATACATCACGAATAAGCGAAGGATCAACGATATTGCCTGTTGGGTTATTGGGGCTGCAAAGATAAATCAGTTTGACATTATCAAGTTGTGATGCGATGGCTTTGACATCAGGCTCCCAATCAGCAAGAGCAGGGACAACACGCTGTTCTACACCAAAGGTTTCCGCACTGACGCTGTACATACCATAAGTGGGTGGACAATAGAGAACAGCATCTTTACCAGGCTCACAAAAAGCACGGATCAGTAGTTCTATCGCTTCATCGGCACCTCGGCTAACTAACACTTGCTCAGGTTGGACGCCTGCATATGCTGCATAGCGATTAATTACGTTAACTGGCTGACACTCAGGGTAGCGGTTTAAATTTTTTTCATTAAACGTAAAGTCAGGAGCGGTAGGGTATTCATTGGCATTTAACCAAACCGAGCCATTTCCACCTAAACGTCTCGCTGATTGATAAGGGGTTAACTGGCGAACATTTTTTCTGGCTAATAGGGTAATATCAAAGGGCGTGTTCATGGCTAGTTATCTCCTTGAGCCAAGGCGTTAACGCGAAGTGTGACGGCATTTTTATGTGCAGTTAATTGCTCTGCTTGCGCTAATATTTCAATGGTATTGGCTAAATCAGCCAAACCTTGAGCAGTCAGTTTTTGTACGGTCATACGTTTCATAAAATCGGCTAAGCCTAAACTCGAATAGGTGGCGGTATAACCGTATGTAGGTAGTACGTGATTGGTGCCAGAAGCGTAATCTCCCGCTGATTCAGGAGACCAAGCCCCTAAGAACACTGAGCCGGCGCTAGTAATGCTATCAACAAGTGAGTCTGCATCATTAGTCTGAATAATTAAGTGTTCAGGCCCATAGCGATTACTGATTTCAATACATTGGTTGAGATCACGGGTGATAATGACACGACTTTCGGCTAAGGCTTGTTGTGCTATTTCTGCGCGAGTTAATTGTGTTAATTGGGCTTGCGTCTCGCTAATGACCGCTTTGGCAAGGGCTTCATCTGGGGTTAATAGCACTACTTGTGAGTCAGGACCGTGCTCTGCTTGTGATAGTAAATCAGCGGCAATAAAGGCAGGATCAGCATCGGCATCAGCAATCACTAATACTTCCGAAGGGCCGGCTGGCATATCAATAGCCGCACCTTGTAGCGATTGGCTGACTTGGCGTTTTGCTTCTGTTACATAGGCATTTCCCGGACCGAAAATTTTATCTACCTTTGGGATAGACTCTGTACCAAAAGCCATCGCAGCAATGGCTTGAGCACCACCGACTTGGAATATTTCATCAATACCAATTTGTTGCGCAATATACAAAATTTCATCAGCAATCGGTGGCGGAGAGCATAAAATTATTTTGCGACAACCGGCAATACGGGCCGGTAGCCCCAACATCATCACTGTTGAGAGTAAAGGCGCTGATCCACCGGGAATATAAAGTCCTACGGCATCAATAGGGCGACTGACTTGTTGGCAAAATACACCAGGTTGCGTTTCTACCTCAATGGTTTTAGGAATTTGCGCTTCATGAAAACGGCGTATATTGCTCATGGCTTGCGCTATTGCTTGTTTGATTTCGTTATTGAGCCTTGCACAAGCCGCGTCAATCTGTGTTTTTGTCACCAATACGCTATCGGGAGCCGCTTTATCATATTTTTGACTCAGTGCCTTAAGGGCTTTATCCCCATCGTTGCGTACCTGAGAAATAATCGTAGCAACTTGCTCTGTAATAGGCGCTGATGCGGATATCGCTGGGCGAGTGAGTAGCTGTTGTTGTTGCTGTTGGGTGCATTTATCCCAGAAATTTAATGTATTAAACGCCGTTTTCATCATCTCACCTTATTCCATCATTTTTTCTATTGGTAAAACAAGAATTGAACTTGCCCCTAATGCTTTTAGTTTTTCCATCGTTTCCCAAAAGAGGGTTTCACTGCTGACCATGTGCATTGCTACTCGATTTTGATCACCCGCTAAAGGAAGGATGGTCGGGCGCTCAGCACCCGGTAATAGGGCGATAACATCTTCAAGGCAATCACTTGGCGCGTGTAACATAATGTATTTTGATTCGCGCGCTTGAATAACTCCTTGAATACGCGTCATTAAGCGATCGATAAGGGCTTGTTTTGTTGCGTCCATTTCACCGTCACGTTGAATTAAACAAGCTTTAGAACGATAAATAACTTCTACTTCTTTTAATCCATTGGCTTCTAATGTGGCGCCAGTAGAAACTAAATCACAAATAGAATCGGCCAGACCGGCTCGAGGTGCGACTTCAACGGAGCCATTTAATAAGCAAGATTTAAAGGTGATCCCTTTTTGGTCTAAATAACGTTTTAATAGATTAGGGTAAGAGGTGGCAATACGGGTATTATTGAGGCATTCAACCCCTTGATAATCAAAATCAACCGGTGCAGCAAGAGATAAACGGCAAGCACCAAAGTCAAGACGACGCAGTGTGATATAACTTGGATTTTCTCCTTGTGCTCGGCGTTTTAGTAATTCTTCTTCTAATACGTTTTCACCAATAATGCCTAAATCAACCACTCCGTCCATCACTAAACCGGGGATATCATCATCTCTGACACGTAAAATATCGATAGGCATATTTTCCGCATAAGCGATAAGGCGTTGTTGGTTTAAGTTTATTTTAATGCCACAACGCGCTAAAAGTGCTCGTGAATCATCACTTAAACGACCTGATTTTTGCATGGCAATTCGTAATCTTGCTTTATCTAACATAATGTTACCCTATCTTTGTCCGTATTCTTGTTATGAAATTTAGCTATAAAAAAACCCCGGAAGTTGCCTTCCGGGGTTTTTATTTTATTGTCTGCACTCAGACCACCGGAAGCGTTACCTAAACGTCTTCCAGCACTCATCGCCTGAAAGACTAGTCAGGATGATGGTGATGATGGTGGTTTAATTGAATGCTATACATAATGTTTTCCTAGCGAATAAAAATACCCGTTATAAATAATTAACCAGTATTTAGAATTTGTCTGCCTTTCAACCTACCTGATTTATAAAGTAAAAAGCAACCTATTTTTTAATAATAATTTAAATAAATTGTAACCTTATGTTTTTTTAGAGAATTTTAATATTTCTTTTCTTTACTTAACCGAGTAAGTGCGCCAGTATATTAAAGCAGGCTAAATATATATAACGCTTAAGCAGTTTTTATCAGTAATGGATAAAATTAAGTTTTGTTACATAATTTAAATAAGCCATGAAAGTAGGGGTAGAAAATGAAACGGATCACGATAGTCGGATTAGGTTGGTTAGGATTACCACTTGCCAATGCCTTGCGTGAAGCGGGGTATCAAGTAAAAGGAACAAAAACCACAGAAGATGGTGTAGAAGCAGCACGAATGAGTGGTGTTGATTGTTGTCTAATGAATTTAACACCGGCTATTGAGTGTGATAGAGATGATTTTGATTACTTAATGGAAACTGACGTACTGATTATTACATTACCTCCCAGTGCGGCGGGGGGAGGATATGATTATGTTGAAGGGATACAAACATTAGTGGATAGCGCCATGTCTCGGCATGTGACAAGAGTGATTTATATTAGCTCTACTTCAGTATATGGCAATCAAAGTGGTGTTATTACAGAAGAAGTTGATATTAGGCCAGAAACGCAATCCGCTAAGATGATAGCGGAAGTTGAAAATTGGTTACATCGCTTACCACTCACGACCGTCGATATTTTACGTTTGGCGGGGTTAGTTGGGCCTGGTCGTCATGCAGGACGCTTTTTATCCGGTAAAAAACAGGTCAAAGGTGCACATCAGAGTGTCAATTTAGTGCATTTAGACGATGTTATTTTTGCGATAGAGCAACTGCTTGCTCAAAATGAAGGAGGCCGTTTATATAATTTATGCGCGCCTATTCATCCTAAAAAGAAAGATTTTTACAGCCGTGCTGCTGCACAGTTAGATCTTACTCCCCCTGAATTTGCTCTAGAAGATAAACCGCCAGCACGAGAGATCGACGGTCAGGAGATTTGCCGAGATCTCGGATTTCATTATCACTATCCTGATCCCGACAAAATGCCAATGAGTTAATTTACCGGCAGTAAAACGACATCACGGAAGATCTGATTTTCACTTAATTGTGCAAACCAGCGTTGTAGATGTGGATAATTTGCACCTTCTTGACAAACCTCTAGCCATGGGTATACCAAAGGAGCAATAGCGATATCAGCTAATGAAAAATAGTCACCGGCAAAATAAGCTGTTTTAGCCAGTTGATCATCGGCAATTTTGATCAGTTGGTTTAATTTCGCTTTTAGGCTCTGTACAAGCTGTGGATCTTGCTGCTCTTTTGGTGTGCGAACAAGATTTATCATCATTTGTTGGATTGGAGAAAAAAGGCTACCATTCGACCAATCCATCCATTTTTCAACGTTTGCGCGTTGCTTTACATCGGTTGGGTAGAGATGATAATTTTCATATTTGGTACATAAATAACGAATTATGGTATTTGACTCCCATAAGGCAAAATCATCATCTTGTAAGGTAGGAATAGATGCATTGGGATTGAGTGCTAAATAGTTGGCCTCATGAAGTCCACCAAAAGGGCCTCCGACATCAATTTGTTCGTAAGGAGCTTGAAGCTCTTTTAAACACCACAGGACTTTTTTAACGTTCGATGAGTTTTTTCTACCCCAGACTTTTAACATAAAGGTCTCCTAAACCACGATAAGTAACAAAAATTCCCTCTGTAGGGCGTTAAATATGAATATAAGATAAATCTTTATCTATCAATGTTGGCGTCTTATTCCATAAAGCCCTATAGTAGGAAAGCTTTAACAAATTGATATAAAAGGGTGATCGGTAATGAAAACAAATCTTCCATCCGTATTGGCTAAGGTTACCGCGGGAATGGGTTTACTGCTAATTATTTCTAGTCCTACTTTTGCGGTGAATAATCCTGTGCCACCTCAAATTGAGGCTAAATCTTACGTATTAATGGATTATAACAGTGGAAAAATACTTGCTTCAGAGAAGCCTGAAGAGCGCCTAGATCCTGCCAGTCTAACCAAAATAATGAGTAGTTATGTGGTAGGACAAGCAATAAAAGAGGGACGTATGTCGCCCGATGATATTGTTATTGTTGGGCGCAATGCTTGGGCGACGGGTAATCCTGTTTTAAAGGGCTCATCCTTGATGTTTTTAAAACCAGGCGATCGAGTTAAAGTGATCGACTTAAATCGAGGTATGGTGATCCAATCTGGTAATGATGCCAGTATTGCGCTGGCAGAACATGTTGCCGGTAGCCAAGAAACCTTTGTTGATCTTATGAATACCTATGCCGCGAATTTAGGTTTAAAAAACACTCACTTTAAAACAGTACATGGTCTAGATTCTGAAGGGCAGTACACCACAGCACAAGATATGGCGTTATTAACAGCTGCCATGATCCGCGATGTACCTTCAGAATATGATATTCATAAAGAAAAAGAATTTACCTTCAACAATATTCGCCAGCCAAATCGTAACCGTCTATTGTGGAATAAAAATATGAATGTCGACGGTGTAAAAACCGGGCATACCAATGGGGCTGGCTATAACCTTGTCTCTTCGGCAACCGAAGGAAATATGCGTCTGATTGCAGTGGTTTTAGGGGCGCCATCAGATAAAGTGCGTTTTGCTGAAAGTGAAAGATTACTCGGCTGGGGTTTCCGCTTTTTTGAAACCGTGACACCTGTAAAAGAGAACGTGCCCCTGACTACGCAAAAAGTATGGTATGGCGATAAAGGTGAAGTGGCTTTAGGTGTTGCTAAAGATGCATCAATCACCATTCCTAAAGGAGAGCTAAAGAACTTAAAAGCCTCTTTTACATTGACTAACCCCGAATTAGAAGCACCATTAACACAAAATCAAGTAGTAGGAACAGTGAATTTCTTACTAAACGATGAAGTGATTGAGCAGCGTCCATTAGTGGTAAAAGAAGCGGTTGAAGAAGGGGGTTTCTTTAGTCGTATCTGGGACTTTGTGGTTAAAACAGTCTCTGGTTGGTTTAATGCGCTTTTTGGTTAATTAAGCTCATAATTACTGAAAAACTCACCCATTTAAAATAAGAATGCCAGTATTAACTGGCATTCTTTATTGAGCAGGTTTTAAGTGCCTTAGAACAGTCCTTTTATTGCCCCATGATCATCAACGTCCATCGCCATTGCTGCCGGTTTTTTAGGTAATCCTGGCATCGTATTTATTGTGCCCGTTAATGCAACAACAAAGCCTGCACCAGCACTGACATACACTTCCCGGATATTAATGGTAAAATCAGTCGGGCGACCAAGTAATGCGGGATCATCTGATAGAGAATATTGCGTTTTTGCCATACAAATAGGGAAATGGCCAAAGCCCATATCCTCGATTTTTGTTAGCATCTCTTGGGCGTTAGCATTGTAAGTCACCCCTTTTGCACCATAAATTTCTTGAGCAATGGTCTCTATCTTTTGCTTTAAAGGCATATTATCAGGGTAGAGTAATTGAAACTGTGGTGCATCATTTTCTAGTGTGTCAATAACCTGATTGGCTAATTCAATACCACCCACGCCACCTTTTTCCCATACTTGACTAATGGCAAAACGACATCCTCTTTGCTGGCAATATTGGGCGATAAATTCATGCTCTTTAGCAGAGTCTGTCACATAAGCATTTACTGTAACAATAACCGGAACACCATATTTTTTCAGATTTTCAATATGCTTACCTAGATTTTCGATCCCCGTTGCTAAAGCGGTGAGATTTTCGTGATCCCACTGTGTTTTGCCTAAGCCACCATTATATTTTAATGCCTTAGTGGTAACGACTAAAACTGCACAGTCTGGTTGTAAGTCGCCTATGCGACATTTGATATCAAAGAATTTTTCCGCACCTAGATCAGCACCAAATCCCGCTTCTGTTACAGTGATATCAGCCAGTTGAAGAGCAAGTTTAGTCGCTCTTAGACTATTACAGCCATGGGCAATGTTGGCAAAAGGGCCACCATGAATAATCGCGGGGGTATTTTCTAACGTTTGTACTAAATTAGGATTAAGGGCATCTTTAAGTAAGGTTGCCATAGCGCCGACAGCGTTGAGATCTTCAGCACTAACAGGCTCGCCTTCATAGTTATATGCAACGATGATACGTGCTAAGCGCTGTTTTAAATCATTAATATCTTTTGCTAAACAAAGGATAGACATAATTTCGCTAGCAACGGTGATAACAAAGCTATCTTCTCTAACCACTCCATCTTTGTCGCCACCTAATCCAATCACTAAATGACGTAGTGCGCGATCATTCATATCCATACAGCGCTTAAAAATAATCTTTTTAGGATTAATGTTAAGGGGATTACCTTGATAAAGCGAGTTATCTAACATCGCTGCTAATAAATTATTTGCAGAGGTGATAGCATGAAAATCACCGGTAAAATGAAGATTGAGATCTTCCATCGGTACAACTTGTGAATATCCACCGCCAGCCGCTCCTCCTTTTAGACCAAAACAAGGGCCTAAGGAGGGTTCGCGTAATGCAATAATGGCACTTTTGCCTAATTGATTAAGGGCTTGTCCTAATCCTACCGTAACGGTGGTTTTACCTTCACCTGCTGGCGTGGGATTAATGGAAGTGACAAGCACCAATTTACCCTGTTTTTTTGAGGTGACTTTTGACCAAATACTCTGGCTAAACTTGGCTTTGTATTTGCCATAAAATTCAATATCGTCTTGGTCTACATTTATTTTTTTAGCAATATTTTGGATGGGTAAAAGCGGTGCTTGATGGGAAATTTCAATATCTGATTTCATTTTGGTTCTCTTTTTATCCCGTGTAGAGCTACATGAGTGATAATGCATCAATGCTATCGATTCAACAGATCAAGAAAAAATGTATCGCTCTGTTGCTACTTATTGAGCGAATAACCCTCTAATTAATCAACTTTAGCTAATAATATAAATATGACCAATAGATTTATAGGTTTATAGATATTGGACTTTAGAAGATATGCTCGGTGTCACATGATACTGCCATTGTAATAAAAAATATAAAATTATTATGATGTGGTTGAAGAGATATAGGACGGGGGAGCAAAAATAAATAATGCCAGCAAAAGCTGGCATTGGTTTATGGGTAACAATCATGTCAAAGTGTTAAATTAATCGCAAGAGACTTTAATGGCTAAGCCACCTTGCGATGTTTCACGATATTTAGAATTAATATCTTTACCTGTTTCATACATAGTCTCGATGACTTTATCTAAACAGATACGTGGATCACTGACACGACGAAGCGCCATCCGTGCTGAGTTTACCGCTTGTACGGCAGCAATAGCATTACGCTCGATACAAGGCACCTGTACTTGTCCTGCAACCGGATCACAAGTAAGACCTAAGTTATGCTCCATTGCGATTTCAGCCGCAATACAGACTTGCTCAGGACTACCCCCTAGCAGTTCAGTTAAAGCCCCTGCAGCCATTGAGCAGGCTACACCGACTTCACCTTGACAACCCACTTCAGCACCGGAAATAGAGGCATTCATTTTGTACAGCGACCCAATAACACCGGCCACTAAGAAAAAGCGTGTATAGGAGTTTTCGTTGACTGGGCGAATAAATTTATCGTAATAGGAGAGTACGGCAGGAATAATACCGCATGCGCCATTAGTGGGTGCTGTTACAACACGTCCACCGGCGGCATTTTCTTCGTTTACGGCTAATGCAAACATATTGATCCAATCAACCACTGTCATAGGATCGGTGGTGGTTTTATCTTCAGTCACTAACATACGACGTAATGCAGACGCGCGACGAGGAACACGTAATGGTCCCGGTAATAAGCCTTCGGTATTAACACCGCGCTCGATACCTGATTTCATTACCTCCCAAACGGCAGCAAAATGGGCTGAGATCTCTTCTTTACTGCGTAATGCAAGCTCATTTTGCATCACCAGTGCAGAAAGAGAGAGACCGGTTTCCTTACAGTGACGTCGTAAATCAGCAGCATATTGATAAGGATAAGGTACTTCAACTTTATTCTCTTCGGGCTGACCAAAATGCTCTTCATCAACAATAAAGCCGCCACCAATGGAGTAATAGGTTTTTTTCAACAGAAGTTGTTCGCCATTATAGGCGCTGATAGTCATACCATTTTCATGAAGAGGTAAATTACTTTTATGAAAATTCATGCCTCCAACCGCGGGGAAATCAACCTCTTGAGCACCATTAGCTAACATCAAACGTCCGGTATTTTCGACTTGTTTAATAAAAGGTGCGATAGCGTCAATATCAACCGTATCAGGTAAATTACCGGCTAATCCCATAATAATCGCGATATCTGTTGCGTGACCTTTACCTGTTAGAGATAAAGAGCCATACACATCAACGACTACGCGGGAAACAGAGGAGAGAAGGTTTTTCTCAGCAAGTAAATCGACAAATTCTTTACCTGCTTTCATTGGGCCTACCGTGTGTGAGCTTGAAGGTCCAATACCGATTTTAAAAATATCAAAAACGCTAACCATAATATTCGCCTCCCTAATTTAAAGGCGCACTGTGTGTTATTAGAATGAAAACTGTTTTGTAGACTGTAGCGATATGGCTACTTTCATTTTAGAAAGTAGCCATCGATAAACTTATTAGTTAAAGAAATAATTAATGAAAGTATTACCTAAGGTGTAGAAAACCGCTGAGATTGCAATCAGACCCATGATAACAACAAATACGTTGCTAATATGGCCTTGATATTTTTTCATCGCTGGTACTTTACGGATAGCATACATAGGCATTAAGAACAGTAACATTGCGATGATTGGGCCACCCAGTGTTTCAATCATACCAAGGATACTTGGGTTTAATGTTGCAACGATCCACGTTGTAACCAACATAAACAGAGCTGTGATTTTGTTTAAACGATCTTTTTCGACATTCTTACCAATTCCGCGCATCCCTTTGATAATTAAGCCATTGAAACCTTCACGAGCCCCTAAATAGTGACCTAAGAAAGATTTAGTAATCGCAACAAAGGCAATGAAAGGTGCAATGTAAGCGATAACGGGTGCTTCAAAGTGGTTAGCAAGATAAGACAGAATACTGATGTTTTGCTCTTTTGCTTCAGCTAAATTTTCTGGGGTTAAGCTAAATACGCAGCTAAACACGAAGAACATAACAGTGATCACCATCATAATATGAGCATAAGCTAAGATGCGTGAACATTTTTTCTCTGCATTGTCACCGTACTCTTCGCGTTTTGCCACAGCAAAAGCAGAGATGATAGGTGAGTGGTTAAAAGAGAACACCATCACAGGGATAGCTAACCATAAGGTGACTAACAAGCCTTGGCTCATACCAGAAGTTGAGGCGTGATCAAAAGAGAGCGTATCAAGAATGGCACCATTCCATTCAGGAATGAGGTATAAAGCAAGTACCATCAAGATGGCAACGAATGGGAATACTAAGACACTCATTGCTTTAACAATAGCTTGTTCACCAAAGCGAATGATACACATAATACCGACAATCAGTACCAGTGATAAAATCGCACGAGGTGGTGCTGTCATATGCATTTGGTGAACAATAAAGCTTTCTACCGTATTAGTGATAGCGACACTGTAAACCAACAAAATAGGATAAATAGCAAAGAAATAGAGCAGAGTGATTAATACACCTGCTGTTTTACCAAAGTGTTCTTCAACCACTTCAGTAATATCTTCACCTGGATTTTTACCTGATAGCACAAAGCGACACATACCACGGTGTGCAAAAAAGGTCATAGGAAAAGCAAGTACTAACATAATCAACAGAGGAATTAAGCCACCAATCCCGGCATTGATAGGTAAAAACAGAACGCCAGCACCGATAGCTGTACCATACAAACCGAGCATCCATACTGTGTCTGACTTACGCCATGTTTTGTAATCACTTTGGGTATTACCCTGTGCGATAGAACCAGCTTTGGTTGTATCCATAATACTCTCCGAAATAACGCGGTAAAAAAATAATGAAAAATAAAGTGAGTCATTGCCTTTTTACAAAGCAATCACTGCATAAATTTTATTATGAATAAATGAGCGCATTGAGTGCCTGGTGTTATCTCAATATCTTCAATTACCACATACTAAAAAAGCTAGATTTTAAAAGAATAAAAATCTTCTAAAATTTGAAAAAATATTCAATAAGTTTATATCTAGACTTTAGATGGGCAGAATATAGTGTTTTTCAGGATAAACTACCGTGATCACCATCTCAAATGCTAAATATAACTAAAAAATCGCTAAATGTAACATTTTTTATACTTTGTGCTTTTTGTGTGCTGTTTATAAACATTTTGAAATGGTTTTCCAAAATTGTTTATTTTTTAGAATAAAATTAAATATAGAAATATTCATATGTTAATGATTATTTTTCCTGCTTTCTATTTTTTATAAAATAGATGATTTAAATCAATGAGGTTATTTTTATTTACATTTAAAACATTATTTTAACTTTATAATTTATTGA
>NZ_JAABLS010000032.1:0-35169 GCF_009915195.1 Proteus sp. G2674 | reverse complement strand
TAATAAAATCATAAAATATTTTATTTCTAATGAATATAAAAACTTCATTTTGATTAAAATAACAACGAAATTATTTTCTGGACAAAAAATATAATAATAGAGAATATTTTTATTCATATATTAATATATAAAATCTTTATTTATTTATATTAAATAGCAGAAAAAGACAATAAAAAAGACCACGTTAATACTGTGGTCTTTTGTAGTTGTTCTTATCCTAATAGGATTAAGCTTTTGTCCAACCTTTGCGAATAGGATACGCAAAGCAGAGTTGATAGAGCTGGTGGATAGCTTTTTGTAACTTTTTCCCGCCTTGTGACCAAAGTATTTGGCTTAATGCACAAGAGAGGAGAGCAACAATAAATGCACCAACCATATCTATTGGCCAATGGACGCCAAGATAGATACGAGCCCAAGCAATCGCAAGACCTAAAATAAGCATCAGCATGCCAATGCGTTTACTGTTATGCCAAAAAAGATAAGCCAGTGCGATAGTAAACACGAAAGTACCATGATTACTAGGGAAGGAAGGCGTTGCCTCATGATCAAGGAAGTTATAACCGATATTGGCTGCAAAAGGGCGAGCATGGGGAGCTATCATACCGATAAACCAAGAGATAGAGAGGGCAATAATCAGAGCGACCCCAGCCTTACAGGCTAAAGTCCTTTGCTGATCAATATGCTTTTCATTTCCCCATAGCCAATAGAAAGCTAAAGACAGAGGGAACAAGTAAACTAAGTATTTAGCAATAAAGATCGCGACATTAATCTCTAAAGGGGAGGCCGAAGGGGTTGCATTCATCAATGAAAATACGGCTAAATTGAGTTGTTCCAGCAAAGTAAGCTCCATATATATCGTGCTGATAGGCAATGTTTATGGTACATAATCAGTCAATCCCACAAGGTTAAATGAGGCTGTGCGCAGGGTAAAGAGTAATTTTCTTATTTAATTGTGCTTTTTTTCAAGAATTGTCAGTTTTTTTTCGCTGACTGACTGAATTAATTAAAAAAACGCTTTACCCTTGAGTAATTGCACTTTTTTATCTATCACCCATATGTTTAAAGGTATTAATCAATGTGGTTTCAAAAAGAGATTTTACTTCAAGCAAAACCGAGAGGATTTCATTTAATCACACAGGCACTGTTGCAAGAATTACCCGAACTCAGACAATACAAAATAGGTATTGCTCATTTTTTTATTCAACATACTTCTGCGTCATTAACCATTAATGAAAACGCCGATCCGACTGTACGCAGTGATTTTGAAAGTTTCTTTAATCGCTGTGTGAAAGAGCATGAAGCTTATTATCTTCACACTTATGAAGGCAGTGATGATATGCCTGCCCATCTTAAAAGTAGTTTACTTGGTCAGAGTGTGTCAGTGCCTATTTGCCAAGGGGAATTAAATTTAGGTACATGGCAGGGGATTTATTTAGGTGAACATAGAAACCACGGTGGGCGTCGTCGTATTGTGGTGACGTTACAAGGAGAGTGTTACTGAATTTTAGGCAATAAAAAACCCGACAGTTATTTCACCAAAAGGGGTTGAAACTATCGGGCTCCTCAATATTTGGGGACATCAAAGAAAAGCAGTGGCACTAATTCAGACTACGAGTTAAAAAGAAAGTTCGCCAATTAATGAAAAAAAATAGAAATATTTTTAGTAAGTGGTCTGAAAAGGGAAAAAACAACGGAGAAAGTAGCAGGTAAAAAAGAATGAAAACGCTAAAACACATTGATAAATAAAGTGTTTTAGCGTTTTAAAAATTAGTTATAGATGCCTAAATGCTCTTTAGCATAAGCTTCAAAATCTGTGCAGCCACCAATGTGTTTTTCATCAATAAAAATTTGTGGCACAGTTTCAACAGGTTTACCGACGGTTTTTGATAAGTCTGCTTTGGTAATACCTTCAGCTTGAATATCCACATAGCGGAAATCAAAGTCATCACGTTTTTCAGACAAGGTTTCAGCAAGTTGTTTAGCTCGGACACAATATGGGCAACCAGGACGACCAAAAATTACAACAAACATACGACACTCCTTATTGAGGAAAAAAAATTCAGGCATAATAGTCTTTATTTGTGAATACTATGCCTTTTTATTCGAATAAACAAAAACAGTTATTGCCTTTTAGTGTAATAAATTATATCAATTTGCTGAATGATGATATAGGACTAGTGCAAGGCGATGAACGGAGACAACATGGAAAAGCCCTCTAAACGGGATATGAAAACACTATCAGATATGCCAAAGCCAATTATTATTATTGAACTAATTGGTATTGTGCTATTGGTTATCGCTTACTTATATATTAATCAATATATGACTTCACCGGAATGGTTAACAACCTATACAGGGCAATTGACCTTGGTTGTTTTAGGGGTGCTTTGTATGATCCCACCTGCAATACATATCGTTTGGCGAGCGATCTATCGTTTAACCTTCTTAGGTATTGATACTAAAGCAACTGAAAATAAAAAGAAAAAGCCACATAACGAAAAATAAATACGCTTTTATTGATGATGAGTGAAAGAGGCTAGGTGACTTAGCCTCTTTGTCACTTGACTTTATTTGTGGCGTTTTTCTATTTATTACTGCCTTCTGGTGAAAAAAAGTGGCAAAATAACGTCAATGCAGAAAAGCACTCTTATTTTTAGCGCGTAAAGGTTATTTAATGGACGCTGTTGTTACTATCGATCTGGATCAGCTGAAATCTTGGCTGGATGAATTACAGATTGCTTTCTATGAATGTGACTCTTGTCAGGCGTTACATTTACCTCATCTTCAATATATCAATGGTATTTTTGATGCTAAAATTGATGTGCTTGATGATGTGCTTGTTTTTACCGCTATTGCTGAATTAAAACCATCAGCGATAGTGCCTGTTATGGCAAATCTTAGTCAAATTAATGCAAGTTCCCTATTTATTAAGACGTTCCTAGAAATTAGCGATGAAAACTTACCGAAATTAGTTTTGAGCCAGTCTTTACCTATTGCTGTGGGACTATCATTTAATCAGTTCGATCTGTTTTTACATAAGGCTGAAGAGCAATCAGCAGAAGTGATCAGTGAGATCTTTAATAATGATTTTCTGTATGGCGAAAGACAAGAAAATGAAGAAGATGAAGATCTAGACATAACATCATCATCAACAGACTCTTCATATACTGTACATTAATTACTATCTATAACGGTCACAAAATCTTATGCAATGCGCACGCTCCAGTGCGGGTGATTGCCACTCTTGTGGGTGGCTTTCTCTTGCTTATTCCGAACAAATTAATCAAAAACAACATAATCTATTAGACTTATTGCCCAAAAACTACGCGTTTACTCAATTAGCGCCGGTAGAAAGCCAACAAGTTAAATTTCGTAATAAAGCGAAAATGGTGGTAAGTGGTAGTGTCGAAAAACCGATTTTAGGGTTACGTAAACCAGAGGGGGAAGGTGTTGATTTATGCCAATGCCCACTCTATCCCGCTTCTTTTGAACCGGTTTTCCCAATATTAAAAACCTTTATTGCCAAAGCAGGATTAGTGCCTTATAACGTGGAACGTCGTCGAGGCGAGCTAAAATTTATTTTATTAACAGAAAGTCGCCACAATCACAGCATGATGCTACGTTTTGTGCTGCGCTCAGAAAAAAAACTGGCGCAACTTCGCCAAGCATTACCATGGTTACAGGCTCAATTACCCCAATTAGCCGTGATTTCGGTGAATATCCAACCTGTCCATATGGCGATATTGGAAGGTGAGCAAGAAATTGTATTAACAGAAAAAACCTTTTTAGATGAATATTTTAATGAGATTCCGTTACATATTCGCCCGAAAGGTTTTTTTCAAACCAATCCCGATGTTGCCGCGTCACTGTATGCAACGGCAGGGCATTGGGTCAAAGAGTTGCAGATAAACCGGTTATGGGATCTCTTTTGTGGCTCAGGGGGGTTTGGCTTACATTGCGCACAAAAAAATACGGAATTAATTGGCATTGAGATTAGCCCAGAAGCGATTGAATGTGCACGTTTATCCGCCAATGAATTAGGGTTAGAGCATGTAGAGTTTCAAGCGCTGGACTCTACTGGTTTTGCTTTAGCAAAAGAGTCTGTTCCTGAATTAGTACTGGTGAATCCGCCACGACGAGGTATTGGCGAAACGTTATGCGACTATTTAAATAGTATGAAGCCTCGTTTTATCCTCTATTCCAGTTGTAATGCTCAAACGATGGCAAAAGATATACAACAACTTTCTCATTATCGTATCGATAGAGTGCAACTGTTTGATATGTTCCCTCATACTGCTCATTATGAAGTGTTGACGCTCTTAGTTTTACAACAAAGTTAAACGCTAATTTAATCGCAATAACATGTTATTGTCGTTAACGCTTGATAATTTTAACTGCACAACTTAATAACCCCCAAAGCGGTTGTTCAACTTTGGGGGTAATTTTAAAGCAAAAAAAGTGGTGTAATGATTTAAGTTACACTAATCACGATGTTCAAAAGCTAAGGCTTTCTTCTCAATTAATCTCATTAACAGTGTCAGTATTCCATTGATAGCTAAATAAATAATGCCTGCAGCAACAAATACCATCACATCATAATTTTGCCCAAAGACTTGTCGGCTATAGCCGGTTAGCTCAAGTAAAGTGATAGTGCTAGCAAGAGAAGTACTCTTGAAAATCAGCACCACTTCATTGGAATAAGAAGAAAGGGCGCGTTTAAAAGCATAAGGTAAGATGACATTCGCTGTTTGTAATGGCGACATACCTAAAGCTTGGCAGGATTGCCATTGTCCAGCAGGTATCGCCCTGACTGCACCGTGGAAAAGGAGTGTTGAATAAGCCGCACTATTTAATGCTAATGTCACCATGGCGCAAAACCAAGGTGTGGATAATAATTCCCACAACAGAGGAAATTCTTTTAATGAGGGGAATTGTCCTGGCCCATAATAGATTAAGAAAAATTGTACCAACAAAGGTGTGCCAGTAAACAATGTAATATAGACTTTTACGATAGGTGAAATAACAGGGACTTTTAATGCCAAAATAAAAGTCATTAATACCGATAACGTAAAGGCGACTAAGAGCGCAACAAAAGTCAGTGATAAACTGGTCGGTAAGCCTGGTAAAATATCAACAATATAATCCCACATTATGAGGCACTCCGTTCAAATCGGGTCGTTCTCATCTCTAACCATTTCAGAATATATTGGCTGACTAATGTAATGGCTAAATAGATAAGTGCAACAATGCTATACCAAGTAAAAGGCTCTTGAGTACGATTGGCAATACTCTGGGTTTGTAGCATTAAATCATTAACGCTAATTAATGAGACTAAAGCGGTATCTTTTAAGAGCACTAACCACTGATTACCGAGTCCGGGTAACGCGTGACGCCACATTTGGGGCATGATAAAGCGGAAAAAAATGGTGATTTTTCCCATACCCAATGCCTGTCCTGCTTCCCACTGTCCGGTTGGCACGGCTTTTAATGCACCACGTAAAGTTTGTGAAGCGTAAGACGCATACAGAAGTGAAAGGGCGATAACACCACAATAGAAAGGTAAAGATTCAGTATCACCAAAGTCAAATTGTAAGGTGAAAGGACCTAATTCAATACCATCCATGAGCATCATGACACCTTGTAAGGTGCCATAATAGACAAAAAGAACCACCAGCATTTCTGGCAGTCCTCTAATTAGTGTTACCCAGCAAGTTCCTAGAAAAGCAAAGGCTTTCCACTTTGCGGATTCCCATGCAGTAAACAGCATGGCTAGAACTAATCCGATAATAAGAGCAGAAATAGCAAGTGTGACCGTAGTCACGGTCGCACCTGCTAGCGTTGTTATTTCATTCATTTATTAAGCTATTGTTGTTATTAACTATAATTATTCAAACCATTTTTTATAAATGACATCATAGGTGCCATCGGCTTTTACTTCAGATAATGCTTTGTTTAATTTATCTTGTAAATCAGCATTACCTTTTCTTACTGCAATAGCAAGGCCTGTACCAAAATAGTTAGGATCAGTGACCTTATCACCAACAATACCTAATTCAGGATTCTTTTTCAGCCATTCATTAACCACAGCGGTATCACCAAAGATAGCCTCGATACGACCATTTTTTAGGTCTAACACGGCATTTTGGTAACTGTCATAAGGCACGGTTTTCATCTCTTTATGTTGTTCATTGATGAATTTCTGATGGGTTGTTCCATTTTGGACACCAATTTGCTTGCCTTTTAAGCTTGCAACATCGGAAATTTTACCTGTAACGGTGATAAAGACCGCTGAGTTGTCATAGTAAGAATCAGTAAAATCTACCTGTTTTTGACGCTCAGGCGTAATATCAATCCCCGCCATTAATGCGTCAAAACGACGGAATTTTAAGCTAGGAATTAAGCTATCAAATGATTGATTGGTAAAAGTACATTCAGCATTAATTTTTTCACACATGGCATTTGCTAAATCTACATCAAAACCAACGATTTGATTGTTTGCATCAATCATTTCAAATGGAGGATAAGTTGCCTCAGTAGCAAAACGAATAGTCTCTTTATCAGCCGCTGTTGCAGAAAGTGTAATACTGGTCAGAAGTGCTGCAAATAATATTTTTTTCATTGTCAGATCCCGATTTAGTGTGACAAGTAATTAGCAAAAGCTTCCGTTTGAGGGGCAGTGAAATGATGATTATCACCTTGCTCTATAATACGGCCGTTTTCCATATATACAACTTTGCTTGCGGCTTTGCGCGCAATTTCAACTTCATGGGTCACAATAACTTGTGTGATCCCTGTTTCAGAAAGCTCTTTTATGATATCAACAACTTGAGCCGTAATTTCTGGATCAAGTGCTGCCGTTGGTTCATCAAATAACAGTACTTGAGGCTCCATCATTAATGCTCTTGCAATGGCAACACGTTGCTGTTGTCCACCGGATAGATGCAGTGGAAAACGTTGTGCATAATCACTTAAACGTAAACGCTCAAGTAATTTCATCGCTTTTTCTTTAGCTTGCGGTTTTGCCAAGCCTAAAACACGACAAGGTGCTTCAATTAAATTATCAAGAACCGTTAAGTGTGGCCATAAATTATATTGCTGAAAAACCATGCCAACATTTTGGCGTAATGTACGAATCGCTTTCGCATTCGGTTGCTGGCCAAAATCAAAATGTAGACCAGCAATGTCTAATTCACCAGAACGAGGCATTTCTAATAAGTTTAGAACCCGCATTAGAGAGCTCTTACCCGCACCACTTGGTCCTAACAGAACCATTGTTTCACCAGCAGAACATTCTAGATTAATATCATAGAGTGCTTGGTGCGAACCGTAGAAACAATTTATATTTTTTAATTGAATACTCATGCGTTTTTTTTGAATAGTCATTAACTGTTTCAAATGATAAAACGATGAGAATAATTATGCAACTAATAGTGCATAAAAAATTGCTTTTTTTACTTAAAAATGGATATTAGGACGATCGCTCGGGCTTTTTAGGTGAATTTTTATCCAATTTATAGGCGCAAGTTGATATGGTTTGAGCCATACCTTTAAAAATAAATAAATGGGCTGGCATCATGGCAAACCAATAAAGTAAACCACTAAAACCAGCAGGATGCCACCAAGCACGGGCATCTAATGAGCGTAGATTACCACTATCGTGAATAGTAAAAGAGAGGCGCCCTAAACCGGGGGCTTTCATACCGAAGAGTAAAGTCAGTTGTTTTTCAGGCTCTAACTTTATTACCCGCCAACCATCAATCATATCACCTAGCGCTAGCGTTTCACGCTGAGGGCGCCCATAAGTGACTTTGTTGCCGACAAGATCATCTAATAAAGCACGTGTTTTCCATAATGCATTACCATAAAAATAACCTTGTTCACCACCAATTTGCTGAACGACATGCCAAAGTGCCGCCGCACTCGCTGGTGTTGACACTGTACATCCGGCATTTTTGGGATAATAGCCATAGCCGGGTTTCCAACGGTTACGTACTTCAGGAGAGTAACCCCAATCTTGATCATCTAAAGCCGCTTCTTCATCTGCGAGTGTTTCTCTGACTGCGTCATCAAAAGAAATTAACTTTTGTGGGATCAGCTTGCGTAAAGAGGCATCTTTAGCGGGAAGATCGTATTTAAGCCCTTGGATAAGCTCCTTGGCGATTGAAGTGGGAACTGAAGTTATTAGACTAATAAACCCAGCAGAAATAATACTGGCGGGGATAGGTAAAGGGATCAGTAATCGTTTTTTGCCGGAGATGTTAATAAAGCGCTCAAAAAGTGTTTGATAGCTAATATATTCAGGGCCACCGGCATCAAAAATGCGGTGTTGATGGGTTGGGTGATGAATAATTTCTGTTAAATAGTAAATTAAATTTTTTAACGCAATAGGGGATGATTTTGAACGCACCCAACGTGGCGGGGTTAATATCGGTAAGTTATATACCATATCTCGCATGATCTCAAAAGCTGCCGAACCGGGGCCGACAATCATAGAGGTGCGGATTTCTGTCACAGGAATAGAGCTGGTTCTAAGTACTTCTCCCGTGAGCTTGCGGGCAACAAGATGGGGAGAGTAGGGTTGATCTTTATGTTGGAGCGCACTTAAAAAAATAATTTGTTTAACGTCACTCTCTTCTAAAGCATCGACGACGTTCAATGCCGCTTGGCGCTCTTGTTCGATAAGGTTATGGGCATCTCCCATACTGTGTACAAGGTAATACACAACATCCGTATTACGGATGACATCTCGTAATGTTTTGGGATCGTGTAAATCAACAAATACACAGCGTGTATTTTGCCACCCTTGCGACATCATCCAATCGACTCTACGAGCTCCGGCGGTGACTTGATGGCCTTGTGCTATTAAGGCAGGAATAAGATTTTGTCCAATATGTCCACTGGCACCTAATACCAATACACGCTGTTGATTCATCGTTAACCCACTGTAAGAAAAGACGTAATAATACTATTGTTACAAAATTTTCTATGAAGTAAAGAACGCCATTAAGATTGGTGTGACCAAACTTAATACGAAACCATGCACAATTGCAGCAGGAACTATGGCAACCCCTCCACTGCGTTGTAATACAGGTAGCGTAAAGTCCATAGAAGTTGAACCACAAATACCTAATGCCGTATTTCTATAACGATTAACAATAATGGGGATTAGCATGATAGCGGCTAATTCACGCATTAAGTCATTAAAGAAAGCGGTACTACCAATTACCGGGCCAAACGCATCGGTTAATACGATCCCCGATAAAGAATACCAACCATAACCAGAGGCTATCGCTAATCCCATTTTTGTGGGTAATCCGAGTAAATAAGCCGCTAATGCACCACCTGCAAGGGCACTTATTGCCATCACTATTGCAATGGTAGTACCGCGACGATTAATTAAGATCTGCTTTGGACTCATGCCACTATTACGTAATTGTAGACCAACAAGCCATAATAAAAAGATAAGTGCGCCTTGGCTGGCTTGAGATGCATAACTAAAAATTGACCATCCGGTTAAACCGACAAAAAAACCTACTACCACTACACCACAAAGTTGTAGTGATTCGAGTACCATTTTGATACGTGAAGGGGGCTTAGCTTGTTTATGTGCAGGGACATGCCAGGGATCTTTTTTATCCAGCAACCATAAAAACAGCAGATTGGCACCAAAAGTACAGATAAAGAAGACACTGGCATAGGCAAGGATAGAAAATAAATTTTCACCAATATTATCTAACATGGCTAAGCTAACCCCCATTAAAAAGAGGATCACATAAACCATTGCACTAAGTAAACGGTTAGCCAATTGAAGCAAAGGGCGATTGTTTAACTTAATCAAATACCCTATAAACAGGGGCAATAGGATAATCAATAACCCTGATAGCATTTCTATTCCTTACTGAGTGTTGTCAAAATTATAAAATAAACTAATAACGCGAATTGCATTATAACATTTGCTAATAGTTATGTGGATATAGAAACCGCGATAAGTTGAAAATTTTTATTACAGAAGAAGAGCCTAGCACGATCTGATTAATATAGCCTTAATTGTTTGAAAAATGAGCTAATTAGTTATGTGTCGAATAGTTGAGTAAATTTTATTACGCTCATGAGGAACTGTGTTTTAATAAAAATAAGTCATTAAGTAAAATTATTATCAGAAAGCGTATAAAGTTGATAGAGATGCAATAGATGAACCATAACAACTGAGTTGCGACCTGAGAGGGAATTTATGTATTTAGAAAGAGTGGAAATAGCAGGATTTCGGGGGCTTAATCGCCTTTCTCTCCCCCTTGATATGAATACGGTTTTGGTTGGCGAAAATGCATGGGGTAAAACTTCATTACTTGATGCGTTAACTTTGAGTTTGGGGATCGAAACTTATCAATATGCTTTTACAGCAGAAGATTTTCATCGTTTACCTAATGAGCCAGAAAACAGTAAAAAAAACCTACAAATTATTCTGACTTTTACCGAATCACGTCCTGGTCGTCATCGCTCGTATCGTTTTCGTAAATTAGCACCCGTATGGATAGCTAATGGGGACGCTCGTAAGCATATTTATTACCGTATTAGTGCAGAATTAGATGAGCAGCAAAATGTCAAAACCTTTCGTTATTTTCTGGATAAAGAAGGTAAACAGATCCGTTTAGCGAATGGACAGACCAAAGCGATTATTGCTGAAATTGTGCGCCTTTATCCAGTATTGCGCTTACAGGATGCGCGTTTTATACCTAATTTAACAACAGAAGTTATTGACTCTCATAATGAGCCTCATCGTGAAGCATTTAATAATAAGATGAGTGAATTAACGAAAGCATTAATTAATAACCCAGACAATTTATCAGATGAAGATTTACGTGAAGGGTTAGATGCAATGCAACAGTTATTAGGACACTATTTTGCTGATCACGGTGCGCTACTGTTTAAATCTCATTGGAAACATCGTAAAGTCAGTGAGCCACATATTCGAGGATGGCATGCACTAGAAAATATTAATAAGATTTTAGCGAAACCTAATCAGCGCAATATCCGCTTAATTATTTTAGGTATGTTCTCTTCTATTTTACAGTCACGAGGCAGTGTCGAACTTGATCCTTATGCAAGACCGATAGTGATTGTAGAAAACCCTGAAACTCGCTTACACCCTATTATGCTTTCTGTGGCATGGGGATTATTAAATCTCTTTTCTTTGCAACGCATTACGACAACCAATTCAGGGGAGTTACTCTCCTTAGCGCCACTACAAAGTGTTTGTCGATTAGTACGTGATACAGATAAAGTTGCCGCTTATCGACTTGGCGACAAACAACTTCATGCAGAAGAAGAGCGTCGTATCTCTTTTCATATTCGTTATAACCGACCTTCTGCACTCTTTGCTCGTTGTTGGTTATTGGTCGAAGGGGAAACGGAAATCTGGCTAATGAACGAATTAGCCAGACAATGTAACTACTTCTTTGAATCTGAAGGGATCAAAGTCATTGAGTTTGCGCAGTGCGGACTTAAGCCACTGTTAAAGTATGCTACCTATATGGGTATAGAATGGCATACGTTGGTTGATGGCGATGAGGCGGGTAAAAAATACGCCGCCACCGTTAAAGAATTTGCCGCAAAAAGAAATGATGCGGAGCGTGACCGATTAACACGATTACCAGCATTAGATATGGAACACTATTTATATAAAGAGGGTTTTCGCAATGTCTATCATGAGGTTGCGGGTGTTCCTGATAATGAAAAATGGCCAGTAAGACGTGTGATCATAAAAGCGATACAACGTTCATCAAAGCCTGATCTTGCCTTAACGGTTGCTAATAATGCTGCACAACGAGGTATTGATGCTATTCCTACTTTATTAAAGGTGATGTTTTCTCGGGTAGCATGGCTTGCGAGAGGAAAAGCTAATTAAGCCATTGTTTCTATGCTTCTATTTATAGGAGCATAGATATCTCATTGTGTTTTTATTATCGAAAAAGTTAAGGGTGATTTTAGGTCATTACCAACAGGACTTTATTTTTTATTTCACTCTTATTGTATAAGAAGGATATTTCATGGCTTTTTTCCTAACTAAAAAGCAAGGGAAGATTATAGCTGCTATTTTGATTTTTATTGCCATAGGCTTATTTTTTTTCTGGCCGAAAGAGCATTTACCTAGTTATCAAACACAAAAAATTACTCGTGGGGAGCTTTCCAAAGAAGTCACAGCAACGGGCAAATTAGATGCGGTACGTAAAGTCGATGTTGGTGCGCAGGTGAGTGGTCAGCTACAAACCTTATATGTAAAAGAAGGGGATATAGTAAAAAAAGGCGATCTGCTGGCGATTATTGATCCGAAAAAAGCACAAAATGAGGTCGCGGAATCTCAAGAAACGAATAATGAACTGACGGCTAATTTACAGCAAGCTAAAGCCGAATTACGTTTGGCGCAATTGACTTATCAACGTCAATTAAAGCTGATTGGCACACATGTTATAGCCCAAGAAGAGCTTGATCGCACTAAAACAGACGTTGAAGTCAAAAAAGCGCGAGTGGCGACTTATGAAGCACAAATTAGAAAAAATCAGGCAACACTGGATACCGCAAGAACTAATTTGCAATATACCCGTATTACTGCGCCGATGGATGGTGTGGTCACTTTTATCAAAACCCTTGAAGGGCAGACAGTCATTGCAGCTCAAGAAGCACCAACCATATTAACATTAGCTGATTTAGATACCATGTTAGTAAAAGCCGAAGTTTCTGAGGCGGATGTTATCTATTTAAAACCCGATCTCAAAGCCTCTTTTACTGTGTTAGGAGCACCAGATAAAGCCTTCAATGGTAAGTTAAAAGATATTTTACCCACACCTGAAAAAATCAATGATGCGATTTTTTACTATGCACGTTTTGAAGTCCCCAATGAACAACATTTGTTGCGTTTACAAATGACGGCACAAGTTAAAATTCTCCTTGAGCATAAAAAAGATATTCTCTTAGTGCCATTGTCAGCATTAGGGGAAGATGTGGGCATAAATGAATATCAAGTAGAGGTTCTCGTCAATGGGCAGCCTGAAAAACGCGTAGTTAAAATCGGTATTCGTACAGATGTTTATGCAGAAGTCATTAGTGGATTAAATGAAAATGATGACGTGATCCTCGGTGAGATTGCAGGAGAGTCATAATGTCTGCATTACTAGAGCTCAACAACGTAAGCCGTTTATATACCAATGGTGAAGAAGACACGGTGGTACTGGATCAGATTTCACTGACGATTAATGCTGGGGAAATGGTCGCGATTATTGGTGCATCAGGCTCTGGAAAATCAACGCTAATGAACATATTAGGTTGCTTAGATAAGCCAAGCAGCGGTGAATATAAAGTGGCTGGGCAATGTGTTGCAGATATGGAAAGTGACCAACTGGCTGCGCTACGCCGTGAACATTTTGGCTTTATTTTTCAACGCTACCATTTGATGGCGCATTTAACTGCTGAGCAAAATGTGGAGATCCCCGCCATATATGCAGGTAAAAGTACAGAGCAAAGAAAAGAGCGTGCCCGTGCGCTATTAACTCGCCTTGGTTTAGTAGAGCGTATTCACTATCGGCCAAGTCAGCTTTCCGGAGGTCAACAGCAAAGAGTCAGTATTGCCCGCGCATTAATGAATGGCGGAGAAGTGATCCTTGCCGATGAGCCAACGGGGGCATTAGATAGCCAATCGGGTAAAGAGGTAATGGCTATCTTAAAGCAATTAAATCAACAAGGGCATACGGTGATTATTGTCACTCACGATCCATTAATTGCCCAACAAGCCGATCGTATTATTGAAATTAAAGATGGTCAAATTATTAGCGATAATAATAATCACCATTCTGTACCAGTGAAAAAGGCACCACCTGCGATCCAAACCGCCTCTTATTTTCATCAAGTCATTGGGCGTTTTACGCAAGCATTAAATATGGCTTGGCGAGCAATGGTGGTGAATAAAATTCGTACCTTGCTGACAATGTTGGGGATCATTATTGGGATTGCCTCTGTTGTCACCATTATTGTTATTGGCGATGCTGCCAAAGATAGGGTATTAGCAGATATAAAAGCGATTGGCGCCAATACCATTGATATCTATCCGGGTAAGGAGCTTGGTAGTGATTCACCAGAAGATAAACAATCCTTAACCATTCAAGATGTTGATGCGTTAAAACAGCAATCTTATATACAATCAGTTACACCACAGATTTACTTTAGCTCTCGATTACGTCGTGGTAATCAAGATGCGCCGGCAACAGTTTCTGGTGTTAACGAGGATTATTTTTCAGTGTATGCGTTGAAATTTGCACAGGGGAGCACTTTTACGCCTGATATGATCCATCGCCAAGCGCAAGTAGTCGTTATTGATGAAAATACTCGTCATCGTTTTTTCCCGAATAAACAAGCGGTGATTGGTGAGCAAATTATTATTCGTAATATTCCTTCTACTATCATAGGGGTGGTTGCAGAGCAAAAATCCACTTTTGGTGATAATAAGTCATTACGTGTCTGGGTGCCTTACAGTACGCTAAGTAGTCGAATTTATAACCGTAGTTATTTAGATAACATCACGGTAAAAGTAAAAGAGGGCTATGATGCGAGTGTTGCTGAGCAACAAATTCTCCGCTTATTAACGATCCGACATGGTAAAAAAGATATTTTTACTTATAACATTGATAGCTTTATTAAAGCGGCTGAAAAAACCACGCAAACTATGCAACTGTTTTTAACCTTGGTGGCGGTTATTTCGCTGGTGGTAGGGGGGATTGGCGTGATGAATATCATGTTGGTTTCTGTTACAGAAAGAACCCGAGAAATTGGTATTCGTATGGCGGTAGGTGCAAGAGCCAGCGATGTTATGCAACAATTTTTAATTGAGTCAGTACTGGTGTGTTTGGTGGGAGGATTATTAGGTATTAGCCTCTCATTTGCGATTGCTATGTTTGCCAGCATGATGCTACCCAATTGGCATTTTGTGTTCCAGCCCACGGCACTGATAAGTGCTTTTGCTTGCTCTACAGCAATTGGGGTTATTTTTGGTTTTTTACCGGCGAGAAATGCGGCCAAAATGAACCCTATTGATGCCTTAGCGAGAGAGTAAAATAGCGGTAGTCTATAAAAGATCAAAAGCCCTATCTTTCAAAAGATAAGGGCTTTTATTGGTATGATAATGTGAGCGTCATTTTCTGTTTAAAGTGTGAAAATGGACGAAATAAGGGGCGAGAGCGGATAAAATATTATCCACATCATACTTACTTAACCATTATTCGATAATAGGAATGATAAGATCAGCATGATCCCCTTTAGGTCCTTTTATTGTGCTATAATTAACTTTCTGACCCGCTTTCAGTGTGCGGTAGCCTTCCATTCTTATTGATGAATAATGGGCAAAAATATCTTCGCCACCTGCGGCAGGGGTAATGAAACCAAAACCCTTAGCGTTGTTAAACCACTTAACTGTACCTGTCTCCATACTTAGCTTCTCTCATATACTTGTCTTTATTTACTTAACATTACTTTCAGTATATTTACTGAGCTGTTCATAAAACATACTCTAATTAATTGTTTCAATCGTCAAGGGGGAGATGAGCAAGAAAATGTTCCGAGTAGGTGAAACTTTGATGTAGCTAACGCTTTGTTATTTATTTTGGTAGAAAAAGAGTTAATAAAAAACCGTTGATAGGCAGACTTTCCTATGAGATGGTAAACTGAATGTCATAGTGAGTCGTGACGTTTAACAAACCAATGAGTAACACATAACAATGGGTCAGTTTGATTTTTTAACAGAAACCACACTAGGGGAGAAGGTCTCTCAGTTAAATGAGCCACCTGCGATGTATAAGGTGATCTTGAATAATGATGATTACACCCCCATGGATTTTGTTGTAGAAGTATTAACAATGTATTTTTTTCTTAACGAAGAAAAAGCCACACAAATTATGTTGGACGTTCATCATAAAGGGAAGGGAGTGTGTGGTGTCTATAGTGCGGATATCGCTGAAACTAAAGTTGCACAAGTGAATCAATACGCCAGAGAAAATGGCCATCCACTTTTGTGTACACTGGAAAAAGCGTAGTCCGGTGAGTCTTTTAAGGAGGAGGTGCTTATGCTTAATCACGAATTAGAGCTTAGTCTTAACATTGCATTCGCGAAAGCCCGTGATAACAGACACGAATTTATGACTGTAGAGCACCTGTTGCTGGCGCTATTAAGTAACAAATCGGCGCGTGAAGCATTGGAAGCTTGTAAAGTCGATTTAGCAGTCTTACGCGAAGAGCTTGAAATCTTTATTCGTAAAACGACACCTATTTTACCCGAGCATGTCGATAGAGAAACACAGCCAACCTTGAGTTTCCAACGTGTATTACAACGTGCTGTGTTCCATGTGCAATCTTCAGGTAAAAATGAAGTTTCCGGTGCCAATGTGCTAGTGGCGATTTTTAGTGAGCAAGAGTCTCACGCCGCTTATCTACTACGTAAACATGATGTTAGCCGTCTTGATGTGGTTAATTTTATCTCTCATGGCATTTTAAAAGATGATCAACAAAACAGTGATGATCAGTCTGATATGGGCGATATAAATGCACAATCTCAACAAGAGATGCCACAAGGCGATGATCGCATGGATAATTTTACCACTAACTTAAACCAGTTGGCGCGTCAGGGTAAAATTGATCCACTTATCGGCCGTCAAGCGGAATTAGAAAGAACGATACAAGTCTTATGTCGTCGACGTAAAAATAACCCATTACTGGTCGGTGAATCGGGCGTCGGTAAAACGGCAATTGCAGAAGGGCTCGCATGGCGTATTGAACAAAATGATGTGCCTGATGTGATGAAAGGCTGTACGCTCTATTCCCTTGATATTGGATCTTTATTAGCAGGAACCAAATATCGTGGTGATTTCGAAAAACGCTTTAAAGCGTTATTGAAAACACTTGAAAAAGATGAAAAAAGTATCTTATTTATCGATGAAATTCATACCATCATTGGTGCTGGTGCTGCCTCTGGTGGGCAAGTTGATGCCGCTAACTTAATTAAACCACTATTATCAAGTGGTCGTATTCGTGTGATTGGTTCAACCACTTATCAAGAATTTAGTCAGATCTTTGAAAAAGATCGCGCCTTGGCTCGTCGTTTCCAAAAAATTGATGTAATTGAGCCTTCGGCAGATGAAACCGTATTAATTATTAAGGGATTGCGTCAGAAGTATGAAGCACATCACGATGTGCGTTATACCAATAAGGCAATTCAGGCAGCTGTTGATTTATCAGTTAAATACATTACTGATAGACACCTTCCTGATAAAGCCATTGATGTTATTGATGAAGCTGGTGCGAAAACCCGTTTAATTGCACCAAGCAAACGTAAAAAGACGATTAATGTCTCTGATATTGAATCGGTAGTAGCAAAAATTGCCCGTATTCCAGAAAAAACGGTTTCTAGCAGTGATAAGTCAATGCTAAAAAATCTGGATAACCAATTAAAAATGTTGGTGTTCGGTCAAGATCAAGCTATTCATGCCTTGGCTGAATCTATCAAAATGAGCCGAGCAGGTTTAGGGCAAGAGAATAAGCCGGTTGGCTCTTTCCTATTTGCCGGACCTACTGGGGTGGGTAAAACAGAAGTAACGGTCCAGTTGGCGAAAGCGCTTAATATTAAGCTACTGCGCTTTGATATGTCTGAATATATGGAACGACATACGGTAAGTCGTTTAATTGGGGCACCTCCTGGTTATGTTGGTTTTGATCAAGGTGGATTACTCACAGATGCGGTGATTAAAAACCCTTATTCTGTAGTGTTACTTGATGAGATTGAAAAAGCACATCCTGATGTGTTTAACATTCTGCTACAAGTGATGGATAACGGAACACTTACTGATAATAATGGCCGTAAAGCTGATTTTCGTAATGTGATTTTGGTGATGACAACCAATGCGGGTGTTCATGAAACGCAACGTAAATCGATAGGGTTTACTGAACAAGATCATAGCACTGATGCCATGGTTGAAATCAAAAAAGCGTTTTCCCCAGAGTTTCGTAACCGTTTAGATGGCATTATTTGGTTTAATGCGCTATCAGCCGATATTATTGCTATGGTGGTTGATAAATTTATTGTCGAGTTACAAGCTCAATTGGATGATAAAGGGGTATCGCTAGAGGTAAGTCAAGAAGCTCGCCAATGGTTAAGTGATAAAGGTTACGATAAAGCAATGGGAGCAAGACCTATGGCGCGCGTAATTCAAGAAAATCTGAAAAAACCATTAGCCAATGAAATTCTGTTTGGCTCGTTAGTTAATGGCGGATCGGTTTCTGTGACCTTAAATGACCAAGAAAATAAATTACAGTACCAATTTACTAGCCAAGAAAAATTGGCTAAAAAAGAAGATACCGTTATTTAATAATAGCGGTTTATCTTAGGCTAAAAAGCAGACACCACAGGTCAGCATCAATTCATGCTTTGCCTGTGGTGTTTTTTTTCACCCGAAATGATGATATTGCGGGAGAGAATGGATTGGGATCAACGGCTACGGAAGATGATACGGCCTTTGCTCAGGTCATATGGGGTCAGCTCAACGGTAACCTTGTCGCCTGTCAGGATACGAATATAGTTTTTACGCATTTTTCCTGAAATATGAGCGGTAACGACGTGTCCGTTTTCTAATTCTACACGGAACATCGTGTTTGGCAGAGTATCCAGTACAGTGCCTTGCATTTCAATGTTGTCTTCTTTGGCCATCTAATCCTCTAAGTTTTAATAACCATATTTTTTAAACGGCAAGATAATGCCGAAAATATTGTCCTATGTAAAGGAATGTTATTGGTTAACAAAGATGTTTGCTTTGCTAACAAGTTAATATTCCTTACCGTTACTTGTGTTTTAGTTGCTGAAAAACAAGGTTAATAACACAAGTCATAATTCTTTATTGTGCGGTATTTATTGCAATAAAATAACAACATCCAAACCACACTTTGGATGTGCAAGATGAATTTTTGTATAGACCACAGCAGTGAAATTCTATTTAAAATCTGATGGGCTTTACAAAAACGAGTGGTGATTATAATTCCAACGATTGCTGATACCAACACTTTTTATCAATAATCACCTTTTTCCAACGAGATAGCGCCTCTAAATAGCGATCTCTGGCAATTTCTATCGCACCTAATGCTGCCGTATGAGAGTTTAACACTTGGCAATCAAATAGTTGACCCCCATAACGCAGAAAATGGTTATAAAAAGCAACAAAGGCACATTTAGAAGCATTATTTCGACGACTAAACATTGATTCACCGCAGAAAACGGCACCAACGTTAACTCCATATAAACCACCGACCAATTCGTCGCCCTCCCAAACTTCTACCGAATGGGCTTCTCCTTGTTGGTGCAATGCCCGATAGCCGTTTTTTATATCAGGGCCTATCCAAGTTCCCTCATCACGTATACTACAGGCCTCAATGACATCAGAGAATGCCTGATTTAAGGTGATGGTATAAGGCGCTTGGCGTAAAAACTTACGTAACGTACGACCAATATGCAATGTTCCTGCGGGTAAGACGGCTCGGGGATCGGGTGACCACCATAACGGCGTTTCATGAGGTGTATACCAAGGGAAAATCCCCGTTTGATAAGCCTCTTTCAAACGAGCAGGGGAAATATCGCCGCCAATTGCCAATAACCCACTTGGCTCTTTTAAAGCCAAATGGGGGGCAGGAAAAGTCACATCGTGTTCATCTAATTGAAACAACGGCATATTACGCCTCATCATGTGGCATTAACAATGCTTGTCTTTGATGAAATTTAGCATACTGACCTTGCTGTTGTAATAACTGACGATGCGTGCCGGTTTCGACAATGTGACCGCCATCCATCACACAAATTTTATCCATTTTATCTAACCCAGAAAGCCGGTGGGTGATCATTAATACCGCTTTGCCTTGGCAATGTTGCTGTAATAGCGCGAGGATCTGTTGCTCTGTATCTGCATCAAGACCTTCTGTTGGCTCATCAAGTAAGATAAGTGGTGCATTATGGAGTATGGCTCTTGCCAGCCCTAAACGTCGTTGTTCGCCTCCAGAAAGCTGTCTTCCACCATCACCCATCCATGCATTTAAACCTTCATCATTTTCGACCAGTTGTTCAAGACCAACTTGGCGTAGAACATGAGTAAGCTCTTCATCTGTCGCATCTTCTTTTGCCATAATTAAGTTCTCTCTTAAAGTATGGCTAAAAACATGCACACGTTGAGGTACAACAGACATCATTGAACGTAATGTCGCTTCATCATAATCAGCAAGAGATAAATGATTTAATGTGATCACGCCCTGAGAGGGATCGAACACGCGATTGACTAATTGTAAGAGTGTAGATTTACCACAACCCGTTTTACCGAGTAATGCCACATGTTGTCCTGCTTCAATGGTGAGATCAACATGATTGATCACAGGCATGGGTTGATTAGGATAGGTAAAGCAGACATCCCGTAGTGTTAATGAGGCGCTCGGTTTTATCTCTCCCCCTTGGGCTGGGAAGGTGACATCGGGTTGTTGCTCAATTAAATGTGTAATACGCGTAGCCGATGTCATGACTTGCCCTAAATGTTGAAATGCGACAGTCACCGGGCCGAGCGATTCAAATGCCGCTAATGCACAGAAAGTAAAGAGAGCGATGAGTGCTTCTGGCATAAAGTGGGCATCAATACCATCGGCAGCTAACCATAAAATCAGTGTGGCGGTTAATCCCGAGGCTAAAATCATTAGCGATTGAGATAAACCAGTTAAGTTAGCTTGTTGTGCTTGACGGCGCAGCCAGCGTGCTTCAAGTTGCGCTAAATTTTGTCTAAAGCGGGGAAGGGCGCCAAAAATTGTTAATTCAGCTTGCCCTTGTAACATACTGGTGAGTACGGTGCGATATTGCCCTCTTAGGTCTGTGAGATCACGACCAATGGGCTTTCCGGCATAATAAAATACAAAAGGTAATACCACCAGCAGGGTGAGCATAATACCACCTAGCGTATTTGCTAAGCGAGCATCAATAAGCCCAAGCCCAAACATAATGGTCATGATAACCACAAAGGCGGCAATTATCGGTGAGATCACCCGGATATAAAGGTGATCTAAGGTTTCAACATCAGCCACTAAACGGTTAAGTAATTCACCTTGACGAAAACGGGCGATCCCCCCAGGAGAGAGCGGTAAAATTTTCTTAAAAGTGAAAACACGCAAGTGTGAGAGTACACGAAAGGTGGCATCATGACTGACAAGACGCTCAAAATAACGCCCCGCAGTACGAAATATTGCCGCACCTCGTACCCCAGCGGCGGGTAACATATAGTTAAAACTATAAATGCCCGCAAAACCCGCTAATGACGTGCCCGCTAAGAACCAGCCAGAAAGTGTTAAAAGGCCAATACTGGCTAACAATGTTAAAATTGCCAACAAAATACCCAGTAACAGCATAAACCAGTGACGACGGTATAATGCGAGAAAAGGAAGCAGTACTCTCATGATCAAAGTTCCTCTTTACGATGAGCAAGAAGACGAGCAAAGGCACCATGTTGTTGACTGAGTGACTGATAAGTCCCAGTTTCAATGATTTGCCCTTTTTCCATTACCCAAATCTGATCATATTCCATCGTTTCTTCTAATAAGTGGGTAATCAACAGCGTCGTTTGATGTAATGAAGCTTCATTAAGCGCTTGCATAACGCGCTGTTCACTGTGAGAGTCTAAACTTGCTGCTGGCTCATCTAATAATAAAAAGTGACAAGGTGATAAAAGGGCGCGAGCTACCGCAATACGTTGGGCTTGACCAACAGAAAGACGGGCAGCATTATCACCAATAATGGTGTTTAAACCATCCGGTAATTCGTTAATAAAATCACTTACATAAGCTTTTTCAATAGCTTGATTTATCTTCGCTTCACTGGCGTTCGGATCACTTAAACGAATATTATCCAGCAGGGTTTGCTCTGGTAAGTTAGGGTTTTGTCCCACCCAGCTGATACATTGGCGCCATGCCTGTGGAGAGAGTTGAGTTAACTCAACACCATTGACGGTTAATGAGCCACGATAAGGTAAAAAACCTAACAATACATTAAGTAATGAGCTCTTACCTGCGCCACTTTGCCCGACCAGCGCAATACGCTGTTTGGGATGAATGGTAAAGTTAAGAGGGCCTGCCAGTTTGGCTCCTTGATGTGACAAAATTTCTAATTGCTGGGCAACTATTTCAATACCTTGGTCGGTATTAATAGTTTGATTACCCGTAGGTTGGGGCTGTTCACCTTCAGTTTCTAAAAACTCAACCAAGGAGCCAGCTGCACCTACCGCCTGTGCTTTAGCATGATAATAGGTGCCTAAGTCGCGTAATGGTTGGAAAAACTCAGGGGCAAGGATCAGGGCTAAAAAACCAGAAAATAACGTCACGCCTAACCCATAATCACCAAAGCTCAATTCTCCAAGATAGGAAAAACCAAAATAGACCGCGACGACCGCAATGGATACGGCGGTAAAGAATTCTAATACGCCAGAAGAGAGAAATGCCATACGTAGCACTTCCATGGTTCGCTTACGAAAGTCTTCCGTTGCATCCGTTATCTGTTTTACTTCTGCATCACCACGGTTGAATAGGCGCAATGTATCCAAACCACGTAATCTATCAAGGAAGTTGCCACTTAAGCGACCTAAGGCAAGAAAATTACGCCGGTTAGCATCTGCTGCGCCTAAGCCAACTAACGCCATAAATAAAGGAATAAGAGGGGCTGTGACAAAAAGAATTAATCCTGCGGCCCAATTAATAGGAAAAATGGTAATAAGAATCAGCAAAGGTACAATAGAGGCGAGATACATTTGCGGCAGATAACGCGCATAGTAATCTTGCATATCTTCTATTTGTTCTAGAATAATCGTTGCCCAACTTCCTGCGGGCTTGCCTTTGACCCATACAGGGCCTAGCGCTTCAAGTCTATCAAGTACTATTTTGCGAATTTGCTGTCTGACCGCCATACCACAGCGATAGCCTACACGTTCGCGTATCGCCATCACGACAGCGCGTAAAATAAAGATGCTGATAAGGATAAGAAAAGTAGTAGTATGTGTATCACGACTTAGCCCATCCATAATGAACGCTTGTAGTAGAATGGCTAATAACCATGCTTGCGCAATAATTAATAAACCACTGACTACCCCTAAAATCATTGATAGCCGTAACCAACGGCGGGCTGGAGCACTTTGCTGTTTCAGCCATCGAACCAATTCATTTTGTTTAGTTTTATCCATGAGAAAAGATTCAAATCTGCAGGTGAGATACAAAGTATCAAAAACGCCAAGAATAATAATGATTACTCTTTAACGACCAAGCTAGTATGTTACATGGTAAAAGGCGCTACTGAAATAGCGCCTTGAAAGGAAGTGAGGATTTTAGTTAGATTTTAGTGCGTCTAAGTAACGTTCTGCATCTAAAGCAGCCATACAACCTGTACCTGCTGAGGTAATGGCTTGACGATAAATATGATCCATTACATCACCTGCGGCAAAAACACCTTCAATAGATGTTTGGGTAGCATTGCCTTGCGTACCGGATTGAACTTTAATGTAACCGTTGTCTAAGGCTAATTGATCTTCAAAAATTGCCGTGTTAGGGCTATGACCAATAGCAATAAAGACGCCCATGACCTCTAGCTCTTCGGTTTTATCACTTTTCGTATCTTTTAAGCGCACTTTAGTGACACCCATATCATCACCTAACACTTCATCTAAGGTACGATCGGTATGCAAAATGATATTGCCATTCTTAACTTTGTCCATTAAACGGTCAATTAAGATTTTTTCAGAGCGGAATGAATCGCGGCGGTGGATTAGGTGCACTTCTGAGGCGATATTTGCTAAATACAGTGCTTCTTCTACGGCAGTATTACCGCCACCGACAACAGCAACTTTCTGGTTACGATAGAAAAAGCCATCACAGGTTGCACAGGCAGAAACACCACGGCCTTTAAATGCTTCTTCAGAAGGTAAACCGATATAACGTGCTGATGCCCCTGTTGCAATGATCAAGGCATCACAAGTATATTCTTGTTCATCACCAAATAGGCGGAAAGGTCGGTTTTTCAGATCGACTTTGTTGATATGGTCAGAGATAATCTCGGTATTAAATTTTTCAGCGTGCTGAAACATGCGATCCATTAAACCAGGACCAGTTAATCCTTCAGGGTCGCCAGGCCAGTTTTCAACTTCAGTTGTGGTAGTGAGCTGTCCTCCTTTTTCAACACCCGTAATCAGCACGGGTTCTAGGTTAGCTCGTGCTGCATAAACTGCTGCAGTATAGCCGGCAGGACCTGAACCTAAAATAATAAGTTTGCTATGTTTGATGGTGCTCATGGATACCTCATCTTTGATTAGGCTTGATGCGAATTGAGCGATTGTAGGAGAAATAAGACGTTAAAAAAAGCCAAGAAAGGGAAATAGCGATAATATTTTAACTATTTTAGCAATAGTTAATAGTAATATAGTTTAATAATTATAGAGTTATATTGCGTTAACATCATCGAATTAACCTGAAACATTTTGCTTTACAATTGCTGTTTATCTTGCATATATAGACAATAACATAGCGCCTTGTTCTGATTTTTGCTCATTTGCTTTGACAATCCGCTGTACATTTGCGAAAACATGACTGTAAAAGATAATTATCCTCAGACGTAATAGGTATTATTTTTAGACAGACAGGGCATAGGATAGTGCTTTTGCAAGATGAATAGATAAAAATTTGGATAAAATGATTGTTTTATCTGGCATTAAATAAAAATAGATTGGTAGTTTGCTCTGACCGTTTGATACCGAGGTCTCAATATGATGCTGAAGGTGTACAGGTATGGGTATAGGAAAATAAAGTAAGAGAAAAAGAGAAAGAGAGTATAGAGATGATTGATAATAAAAAACGTCCGGGTAAAGATCTTGATAGAATAGACCGGAATATTCTAAATGAGCTTCAAAAAGATGGTCGTATCTCAAACGTTGAGCTGTCTAAACGCGTTGGTTTATCACCAACTCCATGTTTAGAGCGTGTACGCCGATTAGAACGCCAAGGATTTATTTCTGGTTATACTGCGCTATTAAACCCCCATTACCTAGATGCATCTCTGTTGGTATTTGTGGAAATCACATTAAACCGTGGTGCACCAGATGTCTTTGAACAATTTAATATGGCTGTTCAAAAACTTGAAGAGATCCAAGAATGTCATTTAGTTTCTGGTGACTTTGACTATCTGTTGAAAACTCGTGTACCTGATATGTCTGCTTATCGTAAATTATTAGGCGAAACGCTATTACGTCTTCCTGGTGTAAACGACACCCGCACTTATGTGGTGATGGAAGAAGTAAAACAAAGCAATCGCCTAGTGATTAAAACACGCTAAGCCTGCTAATAGGTTAGTGCAAAACAGGATAAAGTTAGGTACACTCCTGTTTATGTATACAGTTTCAACGCTGGGTTATCTCAGCGTTGTTCCGTTTAAACCTTAAGTGAAACCTGGAGAGCCCTCTTTGAGCCAGGAATATACAGAAGATAAAAATATTCGTTTTACTAAGATAAGTAACCGCCGTCGTATTTGGGAAGCCCTTCTTATTTTGATAGGCATTGGTGCTATCTTTTTAATGATTTCTTTACTGAGCTTCCATCCAGCCGATCCGAGTTGGTCACAAACCACGTGGAATGAACCTATTCAAAACTTAGGTGGCAATATTGGTGCATGGCTTGCTGATATCCTTTTTTCAGCATTTGGCTTGCTCGCTTATGCAATCCCTATTGTGGTGGTATTTGGTTGCTGGAATGCATTACGTCATCAAAAAAATCGTGAATACACAGATTTTTTCTCCCTTGCATTACGTACAATTGGTGCCTTGGCTCTGGTTCTTACATCTTGTGCGTTAGCTGATCTTAATTTTGATGATATCTACAATTTTAGCTCTGGTGGGGTGATTGGTAGCTTATTTAGCAAGGCATTGCTACCTTGGTTTAATATGCTAGGTGCAACACTGGCGCTACTATCAGTATGGGCGATAGGCTTTACGCTATTTACTGGCTGGTCATGGCTGACGATTACCGAAAAGATTGGTGCGGTTATCTTAGGTGCGGTTGCTTTTATTACTAATCGTGGTCAAAAAGATATTGATTATGATGATTATGAAGAACCCGCCGATCCTGCTCAGGCAGATCCTGAGGCGCTGGTGGATAACAACACCCAGCCAGAACATCAACTTTCTGCGCAAATAGAACCAGATAGTGATGATATTCTCTTTTCTGCACCTTCCGCCCTTGAGTTAGCGCGTCAGCAAGAAATGGCGATCACGCCACAACATGATGATATAACTGAAACTTCAGAAGTTGCTAGCGGATCTGCAACCCCAACGATTTCAGCCACAGAGACAGTTATCGCTGAGGCGCACGAGAGCAAAGAGCGGGCAGAGCATATTGTTGATAATCAACAACCGACGCATGCCACAACCCATGATGCAGAAGTAACACCGATGGCTACTCATGACGCTAGCCCAGTCACTGAGCCTGAACCTGAACACTATCGCTTTGAAATACCATCGGCATTTCTTAAGCAACAAGCGCATTCCTCTGACTCTATGGCAGACAATGGTGTCGTGACAGAAGAAGTACCGACAACCATGCCATTGACGGAAAACAAACCTATTGAAACAAACGAAGCGTCAATTGTCTCGCAAAAAACAGCGGCGGATAATAGCGACCATAGTGCATCATTATTTACGCCATCTGCTACATCAGCTACATCAACAGATAGCAATTCAGCTTCATTAACTCAAACAGCCGCCAGTGTTGCCAGTGTGGCAACAGCAGCAATAGTCAGTCACGGTGCACAAGTTAAACAAGGATTAGGGCCTGAATTACCTCGACCAAATCCGGTACGATTACCAACGCGTCGAGAGCTTTATGGTATTCGTATCCCATCACAACGTGAGGCGGAATTACGCCGCCGTGAAGAAGCGCTTCAACAAGATCATGAAGACGATTTAGCGGATATACAAGAGCAGGCTAATTTCGAACAATCGTTACGTCAGCAATTTCTTGAGCAACAACGTGAGCGCTATGGTGAGGATACATCAGCAACACAAAATGTTGAGCCAACCATCACGATGTCATCAGCGACATCTAGCTCGCAGTCAACCTATGACGAGTATGACGAGTCTGATAATCAACCTTTCATTGATACCCATACCTTTTCTGCGCAAGAAACAGAAGAGGAGAGTGATGAGTATGAACAACACCTCGCTGAGCAGTTTAAGCAACAACTGCAAGAACGCTACGGTGAGGATGTTTTACAGGATGAAGATGACGAGGTATTGCCATCAGTCACGACTGGATCATCCGAAACGCCAGCCTCGGCACAAGGGTATCATCCCCATATTCAGCACTCTTTTGCGGCTCAACCTACCCCTGTTACTCAACAGACTGATAACAGCACTCTTTATCCTAACAGTGATGCATTCTTACAAGTATCACCTCGTGATGATGAAGAAGAGGAATACACACCGACTATCGAGTTACAAGAAAATCTTGATGCATTAGGCTCGTTATCACCGGTGGATGATTTGTTAGATGAAGAGCCTGCAGAGCCTGTTTTTACGCCGATGGTAACCCCTGCAGAGCCAGTATCTTCTGTATCTTCTGTAGGGCAAACACCTATTGAGCCTCAAGCACAGATGGCTCAACATTTTGCACAGCAACAGCAACAGCAACAGCAACAGCAACAGCAACAGCAACAGCAACAGCAACAGCAACAACAGTCATTAATTCATCCGTTATTAATGCGCAATGATAGGCCGTTACAAAAACCAACAACACCAATGCCATCACTTGACTTATTAACCTCTCCTCCTATGGATGATGAACCTGTCGATATGTTTGAGCTTGAGCGTATTGGTAAGTTAATTGAAGCGCGTTTAAATGACTACCGTGTTAAAGCAAAAGTGGTTGGCATTTCACCGGGACCGGTGATCACCCGTTTTGAGCTAGAGCTAGCGCCTGGTGTAAAAGCTGCACGTATTTCAAATCTATCCCGCGACTTAGCACGTTCACTTTCCACGACGGCAGTGCGTATTGTTGAAGTTATACCGGGCAAACCTTATGTTGGACTTGAGTTACCAAACAAAAAACGCCAAACCGTCTATATGCGTGAACTATTAGATAGTGATGCATTCCGTGACAGTCGTTCACCATTAACTGTGGTACTAGGGAAAGATATCGGTGGGCAACCTGTGGTTGCTAACTTGGCTAAAATGCCTCACTTACTGGTTGCAGGTACTACAGGTTCGGGTAAATCTGTTGGGGTGAATGCGATGATCATCAGCATTCTCTATAAAGCGAAGCCAGAAGATGTACGCTTTATTATGATTGACCCGAAAATGTTGGAATTATCGGTTTATGAAGGTATTCCGCACCTGTTAACCGAAGTGGTGACAGATATGAAAGATGCTGCGAGTGCTTTGCGCTGGAGTGTCGCAGAAATGGAACGCCGTTATAAATTAATGTCCGCATTAGGGGTACGTAACCTTGCGGGCTATAACGAAAAAATTAAAGAAGCGGAAGCCATGGGGCGTCCAATTCCAGATCCACTATGGAAACCTTCTGACAGCATGGCACCTGAGTTGCCTATGTTAGAAAAAGAGCCTTATATTGTGGTCATCGTCGATGAGTTTGCTGATCTAATGATGACCGCGGGTAAAAAAGTGGAAGAATTAATTGCTCGCTTAGCACAGAAAGCACGTGCGGCGGGAATTCACTTAGTATTAGCCACTCAGCGCCCTTCAGTGGATATTATTACTGGTTTAATTAAAGCGAATATTCCAAGTCGCATCGCATTTACTGTATCGAGTAAAATCGACTCGCGCACTATTTTAGACCAAGGTGGCGCGGAATCCTTATTAGGCATGGGTGATATGCTTTATGCCCCTAATGGCTATATGCCAGAGCGTGTACATGGTGCATTTGTCAGCGATGATGAAGTACATGCGGTTGCAACAGACTGGAAAGCACGTGGCAGACCTCAATATATTGAAGCCATTACCAAATGTGGTGAAGAAGGCGAAGGTGGCAATGGTGGTGGTTATGATGATGGTGAAGAGCTTGATCCGCTATTTGATCAGGCCGTAGAATTTGTGGTTGAAAAACAGCGAGTCTCCATTTCCGGTGTACAGCGTCAATTTAGAATTGGCTATAACCGTGCAGCCAGAATTGTTGAGCAGATGGAGATGCAGGGTATTGTCAGTGCACCTAATCACAATAATACGCGTGATGTATTATCACCACCGCCAGCAGAAATGTAATATCTTGAAAACAGAGTTATCAGCGCTTAAATCAGCATGATAATCTAATAAATATCACTATAACTTATACGCCGACATGATGTCGGCGTAATCTCAGTCAGAGGCGTGTTGAATGAAAAAAGTATTACTCACAGTCTGTGCTATCGCGTTGTTTGGTAGCCAAGCCGCTTGGGCGGATGCTCGTCAAGACTTACAACAACGTCTTAATAAAGTGAATAGCTTTCAGGCTAACTTTAGTCAAACGGTGACCAGTAACGAAGGTGCGTTAATTCAAAAAGGGGAAGGACATTTAAAAGTACAGCGTCCTGATCTGTTTAATTGGCAAATGACGGCACCGGATGAGAGCACACTAATTTCTGATGGTAAAACATTGTGGTTTTATAACCCATTTGTCGAACAAGTGACGGCAACTTGGTTAGAGAGTGCCACAACGAATACCCCTTTTATGTTGATTGCGCGTAATGATAGTAAAGAATGGCAAAATTACGATGTTAAGCAAAATGGTGATCGCTTTGAATTAACCCCTAAAACAGAGAACAATTTAAAGCACTTTTCTATTACCGTTTCACCTAATGGTCAAATCCAACAATTTGCGGCTACAGAGCAAGATGGGCAAGTCAGCCAATACCAATTAACGGCACAAAAGGTCGCACCCATTGATGCATCAGCGTTCCGCTTTACACCACCCGCGGGTGTGACGGTGGATGACCAACGCTAGTGAGGCTATTTTGAGTAATTTATCACTCGACTTTTCACAAAATGAATTTCAACCTCTGGCCGCGAGAATGCGGCCTGAAACATTAGAACAGTATATTGGGCAGAAGCATCTACTCGCTGAAGGTAAACCGCTACCACGGGCGATAAAAGCAGGCCAATTACATTCAATGATCTTATGGGGACCACCGGGTACAGGAAAAACCACATTAGCTGAAATTATCGGGCGCTATGCCCAAGCGGATATAGAAAGACTTTCTGCGGTGACGTCAGGGATCAAAGAGATCAGGGCCGCCATTGACATAGCGCACCAAAATAGAAATGCGGGGCGTAGAACCATCCTATTTGTTGATGAAGTTCATCGTTTTAATAAAAGCCAACAAGACGCTTTTTTGCCACATATTGAAGATGGCACTATCACCTTTATTGGTGCAACAACGGAAAACCCTTCTTTTGAATTAAATTCGGCACTGCTATCACGTGCACGAGTTTACCTGCTACGATCATTGACAGAAACAGACATTGAACAGGTATTACAGCAAGCATTAGATGATACTGAACGTGGTTTAGGTGGGCGTAACATTATTTTACCTGATAATACACGCAAAATGATTGCTGAATTAGTCAATGGTGATGCGCGCCGTTCACTCAATCTGCTTGAAATGATGGCTGATATGGCAGAAGTCGATAGCCAAGGCAAACGAACGCTAACAGCGGAATTATTAAAAGAAATTAGTGGTGAACGTAGCGCCCGTTTTGATAATAAAGGTGATCGATTTTACGATCTTATCTCTGCTTTGCATAAATCAGTACGTGGCTCGGCACCTGATGCAGCACTTTATTGGTATGCTCGTATCATCACTGCGGGGGGAGATCCACTGTATGTTGCTCGTCGCTTATTGGCTATTGCTTCAGAAGATGTCGGTAATGCAGATCCTCGTGCTATGCAAGTTGCCATCGCTGCATGGGATTGCTTTACGCGGGTAGGCCCTGCAGAAGGTGAACGTGCAATAGCACAAGCGATTGTTTATCTTGCTTGTGCGCCGAAAAGTAATGCCGTGTATACCGCTTATAAAGCCGCACTGGCAGATGCAAAAAGTAAACCTGATTATGATGTACCTGCACATTTACGTAACGCGCCAACGCAATTAATGAAAGAGATGGGTTTAGGTGCAGAGTATCGCTATGCTCATGATGAACCTAATGCTTATGCGGCAGGAGAGGTCTATTTTCCGGCTGAAATGGCACAAACGCGTTATTATCACCCTGTTAATCGAGGGTTAGAGATCAAGCTTGCTGAGAAATTAGACTGGCTTTCTCAGCAAGATCAAAATAGTGTGACAAAACGCTATCGCAAATTGTAAAGATGCGGTAAGGTTATTCAATCATTAGTAATTTTTTTAACTACCCCTTATCTCAGGTATCTTCGCGATAGGTAAACAAGAGAATGATAGGAGATAAGGTTTTTATTAATCTATCAATAAGCACAGGATAAGCATGCTCGATCCAAATCTACTGCGTAATGAGCTAGACGCGGTCGCCGAAAAACTGGCTCGCAGGGGGTTTACCCTCGATGTGGAAAAAATTCGTCAACAAGAAGAACGCCGTAAGGTGTTACAGGTTGAAACAGAATCCCTGCAAGCAGAACGTAATTCCCGATCGAAGTCTATTGGTGCTGCTAAAGCGCGTGGTGAAGATATTGAGCCACTTCGTCAGGAAGTTAACCAATTAGGTGAAAAACTTGAAGCGGCAAAAGCGGAATTAGATAAACTGCAAGCCGACATTCGTGACTATGCGTTAACTTTACCGAATCTGCCTCATGACTCTGTGCCTAATGGTAAAGATGACAGCGAGAACGTTGAAGTATTTCGTTGGGGTGAACCAAAGACTTATGACTTTGAATTAAAAGATCACGTTACTCTAGGTGAACTCACTGATGGTTTAGATTTCCCATCTGCCGTGAAAATCACCGGTTCACGTTTTGTTGTGATGAAAGGTCAAATTGCACGTTTACATCGCGCGATCGCCCAGTTCATGCTGAACTTGCATACAGAACAACATGGCTATCAAGAAATGTATGTGCCTTATTTAGTTAACCATGCCACTTTATATGGCACAGGACAGTTACCTAAATTCAGTGGTGATTTATTCCATACCAAACCACTTGAAGAAGAGTCTGAAAGCCAATATGCGCTGATCCCAACAGCAGAAGTACCTGTTACCAATATGGTTAGAGACGTTATTCTCGAAGAAGACGAACTACCATTGCGAATGACTGCACATACGCCATGTTTCCGCTCAGAAGCGGGCTCTTATGGCCGTGATACACGTGGTCTGATCCGTATGCACCAATTTGATAAAGTAGAGTTAGTACAAATTGTACATCCTGAAAAATCAATGGATGCATTAGAAGAGCTAACTGGCCATGCAGAGAAAGTGTTGCAATTGCTTAATCTGCCTTACCGTAAAGTGGTACTTTGTACAGGTGATATGGGCTTTGGTGCACGTAAAACCTATGACTTAGAAGTGTGGGTACCGGCACAAAATACCTACCGTGAAATTTCTTCATGCTCTAACTGCTGGGATTTCCAAGCACGCCGTATGCAAGCACGTTTCCGTGCTAAAGGTGACAAGAAAACTCAACTTGTGCACACTTTAAATGGTTCAGGTTTAGCTGTAGGGCGTACTTTAGTCGCCATTATGGAAAACTATCAAACTGCTGATGGTCGTATTGAAATTCCAGAAGTTTTACGTCCTTATATGAATGGCCTTGAGTATATTGGTTAATAAAAACCTAATTACTCAGTGGTTATAATATTAAAACCCCCTACTAAATAGGGGGTTTTTTAATGGTATAAAAAGCATCAAAAGACTAGTGGTGGTAATTTCTATTAACCTTTTAACCTGAGTATAATTTTATTAATGGTTTATATTCTGGCTATATACTAGCTTCAGTATCTAATACTTCAATGAGGTTGAGATAAGTAAGGCAACAAAGAGAAGAATACTTCTATTTTTCTGTCATTTGTCATATCAACAAAATCGTCCATTGCAATTTCTATAAAATCAATGGTGTTATTATCAATAGTGAATTTATACATTAAATGGCCACTCCAACTGCGATGAACATAGACACAGTTTTCTATACTATATGAAAGCCATTTATCTTCCATACATGCAGGTAACCAGCCGTTTAGTATATTTTTTTTAGCATCTTCAGTTAGGGAATAATTAATATGATGAATCAATGGTGTTTTTTCAAAATACTTTAGGTTCTTTAATATTTCTTTATTTATCATTTTTTATTCCACAAATAATAATTGTTATTACAGACTACCTAAATGGACTTAAATGATCAAAAGAAACATATAAATTTTTTCTCTTTAATACAGATGAAGGGTGACATTATTAATAAATAATAGCAGGTAGTTTTTTACTGATGATTTTTTAATAAAAGAGCGTTTTATTGCTATTAATATTATTTAATAACAGTTATCAGGTGCAGAAAAAACAGATGATTATTAAAAAATTCTTACTAAAATAAGTGAGATTAAATAAAAATATAATGCAATTTCCTATTGGTTAAACTGATCACAGCAGATCATCTCTATACTGCTACATTAAAATTATCGCTCAAGTTAATTTCAATTATCTTATGACGTTTCTATTTATTTAGAACCCTACTAAAGAGCCTATTGTATGATAATTTCTAAACAGCAGTTACACCAATTAATCAAAAATAAGTTACATAATGCAGGACTGAATGAAAACCATGCAGACATTGTTGCCGATGTATTAGTTCATGCTGATATGAAAGGAATTCATTCTCATGGTGCTGTACGTGTGGAATATTATGCTGAGCGCATTAGTAAGGGAGGAACAAATACGCATCCTAAGTTTACTTATCAAGAGACAGGACCTTGTAGTGCGATTTTTGATGGTGATAATGGTGCTGGACATGTTGCGGCTAAGCAGGCCATGGAGCACGCGATTAATATGGCACAAGAGAAAGGCATTGCTGTTGTTGGGGTTAGACGTATTGGTCATAGTGGGGCGTTATCCTACTTTGTAGAACAAGCCTCTGCATCTGGAATGATTGGTATTTCACTTTGTCAATCGGATCCTATGGTAGTGCCATTTGGTGGCTCTGAAGTGTATTATGGCACTAATCCTATCGCTTTTTCAGCCCCGAGTGCAGATCATAAACCTATTACCTTTGATATGGCGACAACAGTGCAGGCATGGGGTAAAATTCTTGATGCGCGAGCTAAACATAGTGACATTCCTGACACATGGGCGGTAGATGAAGCGGGCAAACCAACCTGTGATCCCTTTGCAGTAAAAGGTTTATTACCTATTGCGGGGCCAAAAGGCTATGGCTTGATGATGATGGTCGATGTATTGTCCGGTATTTTATTAGGATTACCCTTTGGTAAACATGTTAGCTCTATGTATCATGATTTGACACAAGGTCGTGAATTAGGTCAGCTCCACATTGTGATTAATCCAGCCTTCTTCACTGATGCTGATTTATTTAAAAAACACATTTCTCAAGTAATGGCTGAGCTACATAGTATTAAGCCTGCAGTCGGTTTTGAACGGGTATTATATCCTGGGGAAAATAGTCAGCTTGCAGCGCAGAGAAGCGAAAAAGAGGGGATAGAAATAGTTGACGAAATTTATCATTACTTAAATTCTGATGTATTATTTAATCAATCTTATGATAATAAAAACCCATTTGCCAGCTAAGTTATATTAATAAAAAAACAGCCATCCATTAATTAGGTGGCTGTTTTTTTGGTTATCCCAAATGACAAAATATTTAACTGACTAATTTACCGATATTCGATTCTGCGGTTTTATTTAAAGAAACTTTATTCCCACTATCACCATTATTGTCATTGTTATCAGTATGGTTATTAGTCATATTACCCATATTTTTCTGATAGAAAATATGGCGATATGATCCATACATTGCAGTAAAAGAGAGTGGAATAGTGATAAATAAGCCTAATCCAAATGGGATAATACTCAAGCCAATAATGATGCTTAACAGCACAAAGAATAGAAAGCCACCAAATAAGTTGTTTTTAACCGCCATAAAACT
>NZ_JAABLS010000031.1:0-62751 GCF_009915195.1 Proteus sp. G2674 | reverse complement strand
ACGGCAGGGATAGCTTTATAGTCATTTACTAAAATTAAGGCAGGGGCAAACCAATAAGAGGCAGTACTGATTAAGCTAAAAATAATAATAATGATAGAAGAAAACGTAATTGGTGTCAGGTTATCAGCCAATAAGCCATGAATATAGTAGGTTGGTGCTTCATCAATCACAGCTTGAGCAATTTCCATCAATAATGAGCCACTGATTAATAGTGCTAAGATAAAGCCTGCTAAGATAATAAGCACACTAATACCATAAGCCCCCATGATGCTAAGGTAGCGTTTGTTCTGGAAACCAGAAAATAAATTATCTAGATTTAGCTGACCAGTCTCATATTGCTGGTGGGCGATTATTATAATCCCAGCGGCTAATACAGCTGAAATAAACGGGGAGATAATAGGCCCAATGAGTGGGATAAATCCAAGGATAGATGAGATAATTAAGTTAACGAGAAAGTAAATAATTACAACGCTTACCCACATAAAAAAGCGCTCTTTAACTAAATCCCATCCAATACCTAACCATTCGGTTGCTCCTGAGGCACCTCTTTGTAGAGGAACTGGCGTAAACACCTCTTGTGGCTCTGTAAGCGATGAACTATTATCTTGTTCCATTTTTTTCTCTGCCTTAAAAATAATTAATTGTTTATAAATATAACTTTTTATAATTCATATCATATCTTTTTATTTTGTAATTAATCAATACTATTAAACTAAAGAATGCTTAAGGATAATCTTAGAAACTTCTAAATGACCATTAGGATGAGTAATAATTTTATATTGTCAGAATTAACTGCAATAGCCGTTATTAAAAATATCTTTATTTGAGGTATGGAAAACAATATTTTTTAATTCATTGACTGGTGCTTTCTCAAAAGAACCTGTAGTAGCGAGGGGGAAACTTGCTTGGCTGCTTTTATATAAAAAAGCAGTACATTGTGCACTGCTTTTTAAAATGGGGGTGTATAAAAACTTAATACATCACTTTATGACCATAAGATGCAATAATTGCTTTAACATTTTCCATCGTCTCTTTTGACGGTGGATGAATACCATCGAGTTTATACTCTTCTCCTAAAGCAACCCATTTATGTTTACCTAATTCGTGGTAAGGGAGAAGCTCGACTTTTTCGATATTTTTCATATCTTTTATAAATTCGCCTAAACGATGAGCAGAATCATCATCATCAGACCAACCAGGCACAACCACGTAACGTATCCAGGTTTTTTGGCCTCGTTTAGCTAAATAGCGGGCGAATTCCAGTGTACGTTGGTTAGAAACACCAACCAGTTTTTGGTGAATGTCATCATTCACTTGTTTTAAATCCAGCATGACTAAATCAGTCACGTCCATTAATTCATCGATGACAGGATCATAACGGCGTACAAAACCGTTAGTATCTAAGCAGGTATGGATATTTTCTTTTTTACAAGCACGGAACCAATCACGTACAAATTCTGCTTGTAAGATAGCTTCACCACCAGAAGCAGTAACGCCACCACCAGAGGCATTCATAAAGTGACGATAAGTCACTGCCTCTTTCATTAATTCATCAACTGTGACGATTTGCCCACCATGAGTATCCCATGTGTCACGGTTGTGACAATAGAGGCATCTCATTAGGCATCCTTGGAAGAAAACAATAAAGCGTATTCCGGGACCGTCAACAGTACCGCAGGATTCAAATGAGTGGATACGACCAAGTACGGACATAACAGGGTTACTCCAAAACTGTCTAGATAAAAAGGCCCCAAAGTAGGGGCCTTTATTCTAAGCGATTTTATCTACTTTCTCAGTAAATAAATGCATGAGTTATCAAATTACATTGTTTGAGTGAATGTGCGAGTGATAACGTCTTGTTGCTGCTCTTTAGTTAATGAGTTGAAACGGACTGCATAACCAGAAACACGGATAGTTAATTGAGGATATTTCTCAGGATCTTCCATTGCTTCTAACAGCATTTCACGATTCATTACGTTAACATTCAGATGTTGGCCACCTTCGATATCAGCTTCATGATGGAAGTAACCATCCATCAGACCTGCAAGGTTTGCTTTACGAACATCATCATCTTTACCTAACGCGTTAGGTACGATAGAGAAGGTATAAGAAATACCATCTTTCGCGTAAGCAAATGGCAGTTTAGCAACTGAAGTTAATGAAGCAACTGCACCTTTTTGGTCACGGCCATGCATTGGGTTAGCACCTGGTCCGAATGGTGCGCCAGCACGACGACCGTCTGGAGTGTTACCTGTTTTCTTACCATACACAACGTTTGAAGTGATGGTCAGAATTGACTGAGTTGGCACTGCGTTACGGTAAGTGTGTAGTTTCTGAATTTTCTTCATGAAACGTTCAACTAAGTCACAAGCGATATCATCAACACGAGAGTCGTTGTTACCAAATTGTGGGTATTCACCTTCAATGTTGAAGTCTACGGCTAAACCGTTTTCATCACGGATTGGTGATACTTTTGCATATTTGATAGCAGACAGTGAGTCAGCCGCAACAGATAGACCTGCGATACCACAAGCCATAGTACGGTATACATCACGGTCATGAAGTGCCATCAGTGCTGCTTCATAGCTGTATTTATCGTGCATGTAGTGGATAACATTCAGTGCAGTAACATACTGAGTTGCTAACCAATCCATAAATTGATCCATACGGTTCATCACAGTATCAAAGTCTAACACTTCGTCCATGATAGGTGCGTGTTTTGGACCTACTTGGATTTTCAGTTTCTCATCCACACCACCATTGATGGTATACAGTAAGGTTTTAGCTAAGTTTGCACGAGCACCGAAGAACTGCATTTGTTTACCCACAACCATTGGGCTAACACAACATGCAATTGCATAGTCATCACTGTTGAAGTCAGGACGCATTAAGTCATCATTTTCGTACTGGATTGAAGAAGTATCGATTGAGACTTTAGCTGCATATTTTTTGAAATTAATAGGCAGTTGTTCTGACCATAGGATAGTCATGTTTGGTTCTGGTGAAGGACCCATGGTGTAGAGGGTATTTAAGAAACGGAAAGTATTCTTAGTTACCAAAGTACGACCATCTAAACCCATACCACCTAATGATTCTGTTGCCCAGATTGGGTCACCAGAGAATAATTCATCATACTCAGGAGTACGTAAGAAACGAACCATACGTAATTTCATGACTAAGTGGTCAATTAATTCCTGAGCTTGTTCTTCAGTCAACAGACCTGCATCGAGATCACGTTGGATATAGATATCTAAGAAAGTAGATACACGACCGAAGGACATTGCTGCGCCGTTTTGAGATTTAACAGCAGCTAAGTAACCGAAGTAAGTCCATTGTACTGCTTCTTTCGCATTTTGAGCTGGGCGAGAAATATCACAACCATATTTCGCAGCCATTTCTTGGATTTGACCTAATGCAGCGTGCTGCTCTGCGATTTCTTCACGCAGTTGGATAGTCATTTCCAGATCTTCACCTTTTTCCAGTTTTTCTTGTAAAGAGGTGAATTGAGCGAATTTGTCTTTACGTAGGAACTCGATACCGTACAGTGCAACACGACGGTAGTCACCGATGATACGGCCACGACCATAAGCATCTGGCAGACCAGTTAAGATACCTGATTTACGGCATTTTAAGATGTCTGGAGTATAAACATCGAATACACCTTGGTTGTGTGTTTTACGATATTCAGTAAAGATTTTTTTCAGCTCTGGATCTAGCTCACGGTTATAAGCGTGGCAAGAACTTTCAACCATACGGATCCCACCGAATGGGATGATTGCACGTTTTAGAGGTGCATCAGTCTGTAAACCGACGATTTGTTCTAAATCTTTTTCGATATAACCCGCATCGTGTGAAGTGATAGTTGAAGCAACAGAAGTATCAAAATCAACCGGCGCATGAGTGCGGTTTTCAATTTTGATGCCTTCCATAACTTGTTCCCAAAGTGTATCAGTTGCTTTAGTGGAACCTGCTAGGAAAGATTCGTCGCCTTCATATGGAGTATAGTTTTTTTGAATAAAGTCACGAACATTAACATTGTTCTGCCATTCACCTTCAGAAAAACCTTTCCATGCTTCAGCAAATTTTTCATTTAAATCAGACATGATACTTCTACCTTTTTACAATGGAACTTAAGAAATCAGTCATAACTGCACGGATTAATGTTTATCGCCGCGCAGATGCATTAACCAGTATACCAGACCGACTAGGACTGCTCCGCCGATAATATTACCGATAGTGACTGGCAATAAATTATCAACGAGGAAATTTGATACTGTTAGATTTGAAAATTGTTCTGGTGATGCACCTACTGTAGTCCAGAATTCTGCCGGTGCAAAATTCTTAATTACAATACCTAAAGGAATAAGAAACATGTTAGCGATACTGTGCTCAAAGCCACTCGCCACAAACATACCGATAGGTAAAATAAGTGCAAAGAGTTTATCAATTAAAGTTCGACCTGCATAACTCATCCAAACTGCAAGACAAACCATTAAATTAGCTAAAATACCTAAACAAACTGCTTCAATAAAGGTGTGCTCAACTTTATGCTGTGCAGTTTGTAATACATTCAGACCCCATAACCCATTAGCTGCTGCATATTGACCTGCAAACCACATTAAGGCAACAAAGAACAGGGCGCCAATAAAGTTACCAATATAGACATTTATCCAATTAGCGAACATCTTAGCCCAAGAAATACGTCCTGTCGCTTTAGGAATAATGGTGAGTACAGTTGAAGTGAATAAGTCTGCACCACAAACAACCACGAGCATTAAGCCTAAAGAGAAACAAATTCCTCCAACGAGTTTAGCGAGACCAAATGGAACAGATGCGGTGCCTGTAGTCGCTGTAATATAAAAAACAAACGCAATTGAAATAAACATTCCCGCAGTAAAAGCAGATAAGTAAGTTGTTGGGATATGTTTGTTTGCTTTATAACAACATGCATCATCGGCAACTTTTGCCATATCAGCAGGTGATAATAAATTAAAAGGGCTGTCAGCTTTCATACTAACACTCTCTTATATGTTGGAATAATTATAGCACGCAATAATAGTAGCAAAGGGTCTTACTCCTAAAGTTGATATGGATCATAGTCGCTTATGAGAGACGCAATTTTAGTACGTAAAAACCGGCTAAATTAGCTATAATTATTTGATTAATAATAAGAAAAAATTTTTTAAATTTTATCAAAAAATTTTAGCCTGGCTGGATAAACAAAGTAAAAAGTAAATATAACGTATTATTTATTTTTATTAGCGTTAACAGATAAAAATAAAATTTAACGCTCCATTTACTTTTGCGCTAAATATAAACATTACTTTATTTGTGGGTAATCTAATTGATTACGCCAGCCTTAAAACCATTATAAAAATACGGTTTTTAAATTTTTGAGATCTAGGTAAACAATTAGCAATTTAAACTATATTTTTGTGGTTTTTTTAGATTAAAAAGTTAACCTTATCTTTTTATGTCGTATTTAAAACTTAAAATCGTCACTTTTGACATATTTGACACTTTTGTCATTTGACATAATTGTCATGGTGGCAAAATTGTCGTTATATTTTTTATATATAATAAAACACTCTACTTATTAGTAGAGTGTTTTGATTTTAAACAAAGCGATTATTAATCAGTTAAAAATAATTATTTAATAAATAACCTTAAATAAAATAACGTTATTTATTCGATTGACGTTTTGCTTGTTGTAATTTTTCATACGCGGCTAATAAAGATTGATGAACAGGCAAATTCGCTAATGATGGATCAATGGGTTGCAAGCCATAAAAAGGTTGTTTACCTTTAATTGCATTTAATGCAGCTTGCAGTGTTTCCTCGCCATACATACGAGAAAAAGCCTCCATATATTGTGCAGGCTCACGCTCATGCTCTTCACGTAGTAGTAAAAGATTATGCAGGCAACGATAATAATTTTGACGCGCTGGTGTAAATAATGATGCGTTGAAATCTTGTGTCCACTCAACCCAAACTAATGCTTGTTCTAAATCGCCACCAGCGAGTGCTAACATTGATTTTAATTCACCTACACGTAAATGACTCCAGCCATTATCTTTACCCGGTGCAATACCAATCATTTCTCTGATACGAGTAAAGTCATCTAAGCCATCTTCATCAAATTGGCCAATAAGTGAGAGGTACTCTTCTTTTGTGCCATGACTTGTTGGTAAAGAAAGAATGGTGTCACGCCAATGGACACCCATAATGTTATTGGCTAGTTGCAGATCTTCAGCAGGATAAATATCGGATAAGCCAGGGACTAAAATACGGCAAGCATAAACCCCTAAATGGTCATAATCCATAATATACACTTCCGCATCACATTGCTGGCACAGTGACATTAATGTGTGGAATTCTTCTTCGGTTGAACCACTGAAATCCCAATCCACAAATGGATAGTCTGCATCTTTTTTAAACAGATCCCAACTAATTAAACCACTAGAGTCGATAAAGTGGGTTTCAAGATTAGTGTGGTCACCGACTTCTTCATCATCAAAACTCGGTGGATTGAAAACATCGAGATCTTTAAGGCTACGGCCTTGCAATAACTCAGTAACAGTACGCTCTAATGCCACACCAAAATCGGGGTGAGCACCAAAAGAAGCGAAACAAGTCCCATTTTGTGGGTTAAACAGCACGACGCAAATAACGGGGAATTGTCCCCCTAAAGAAGCATCAAAACTAAAAATCGGGAAGCCTTCTTTTTCTAATGTCGTAATAGCTTCAATAACAGCAGGATAACGAGCTAAAACTTCATGGGGAATTTTAGGCAAGCTAATTCTTTCGCTGATAATTCTATTTTTGACGTAGCGTTCAAACACTTCAGAAAGCCCTTGTACTCGAGCTTCATTTTGCGTATTTCCTGCTGACATACCATTAGATGCGTAAAGATTTGCAATGATATTAACAGGTATATATACAGGTGTTTTATCTGATTGGCGAATAAACGGTAAGGCACAAATACCACGTTCTGAATTACTTGATTGTAAATCAACCAGTTCACTGCCACATAGCTCACCTTCAGGATCGTAAAATTGACGTAAACGTGCATCTAATAAGCCTTCAGGTACAGCATCATCATCTGCCAGTGGAAACCACTTTTCATTTGGGTAATGAACAAACTCACCTTCTGCAATATCAGCGCCTAGCCAGAAATCAGAAAAGAAATAATTGGTTGAGAGACGTTCAAAATATTCGCCTAATGCTGAAGCCAATGCTGCTTTTTTAGTAGCACCTTTGCCATTAGTAAAACATAACGGACAATCTTTATCACGAATATGAACAGACCAAACGTTAGGAACAGGATTTAACCATGAAGCTTCTTCAATGTTAAAACCTAACTGAGTTAATTTTTGCTGAAAGCTAGCGATAGAGTCTTCCAGTGCGGCATCTTTGCCGGGAATAAATGTTTGTGACATGGCAGGTTTCATCAATATTTTACGAGTGATAGTTAGGGGCACATGATACTGAAATCGTCGCTAATGCACTAATTATTTCTCGTGTCGGTTGATTTTAAATAACATTCCTTATCATTAATGCACTAATATATTAGTTCTTTTGATAAATTCGTTCTATTTATCACGGAATTACTGATAATAAATCATCATAATTAGACGCGATTTTATAGACTCATAAGGATTAAAAAATGATAAGAAAAACATTGCTAGCCAGCTTATTAACCGTAATTAGTGGTACTGTTTTTGCTTTACCTAATGTGACAATCCTCGCAACTGGGGGAACCATCGCAGGGGGGGGAGACTCTACCACTTCTTCAAGCTACACAGCAGGAAAATTAGGCATTGATACATTGATTAATGCCGTACCTGAGGCAAAAAAAGTGGCTAACTTAACAGGCGAGCAAGTGGTTAATATTGGTTCGCAAGATATGAACGACCAAGTGTGGTTAAAACTGGCGAATAAAATTAATACGGATTGTGATAAAACAGACGGCTTTGTGATAACCCATGGTACAGATACGATGGAAGAGACCGCCTATTTTCTTGACTTAACCACAGCATGTAAAAAACCAGTGGTGATGGTAGGGGCTATGCGCCCAGCAACAGCATTAGGTGCTGATGGTCCATTAAACCTCTATAATGCCGTGGTGGTGGCGAGTGATAAAGCATCTGAAAATCGTGGTGTATTAGTTACCATGAATAATTCAGTGATCAGTGGTAAAGATGTTGTCAAAATGAATACGACAGAAGTGCAAGCATTCCAGCCGATTAATGCAGGTGCTCAAGGTTATGTTCATGATGGTAAAGTACACTATTACACTGCTGCAACACCACGCGCTGAGAAAGTTGCCTTTGATGTCAGCAAATTAACCGAATTACCAAAAGTAGGTATTGTTTATAACTATGCTAATGCATCTGATTTACCGGCTAAAGCGTTTATAGATAACCACTTTAAAGGTATTGTTAGTGCAGGTGTCGGCAATGGTAACTTATATTCTGACATCTTAAATACTTTAGCAGATGGTGTAAAAAAAGGTGTTGTTGTGGTTCGTTCAAGTCGTGTTCCGGTTGGATTTACCACACAAAATGGTGAAGTAGATGATGCAAAATATGGCTTTATTGCTTCAGAACGTTTAAATCCACAGAAAGCAAGAGTGTTATTACAGTTATCTTTGACAGAAACACAAGATCCCGCCACGATCCAAGAAAACTTTGAAAAATATTAATTAGATTTTTTGTTTTTTAGTTAAATCAGAAAACCATCCGCTGATAAATAGTAGATGGTTTTCTTTGTTAAATATTATTTAATTTTGCGTAATTTAGTATAAATTTTGATATCTTCTCTATTGTTTTGAATATTATTCATATTTTTATCGCGAGTGTATAATCGTTCAGTGTTGATAACACCATTATTTATCAGTTGGCTATCCTCACTAATATCTAAAGTTAAGTTTTTTATTTGGCTAATAGTATTGTTATCAGTATTAAGCCCATATTGCATACCAAGAGTTCCATTTTCCATATTGTGGAAGAAAGACCCATTTTTCAGATCTAAATATCCGCCTCTGGCGAGAATATATCCATGGTTATTAAATGTTGTTTTATTTAGATTAAGTTGTATGGCATTTTTACTACGGTTATTACTTTCTAAACTACCATAATTATAAATAGTAGTATCAGAAGCATTAATAATGATATTTTTAGAAGAGATTAAACCTTGTTTTTTAGGATCACCATTTTTATCACCTAATATTATCTGATTGGGGAGATTATTTCTTTTTATATGTGAGCGCATGGCGTATTCTTGTTTTAAGATACTTTCACCTTCTTTAATTATTATATCTCTTTTACCTGAATAAATATTTATATCTCCTTTAGAGGATATAAAGCCGTTTTCTAACTTAATGTTATTAGATATGATATTAAGTTTATTAAAAGAATGACTAGAACTACGGTCATTTTTGTTACTGAATACAATTTTTCCAATATGATCAATTGATTTTCCATCCCCATATCCTTTATTTGTCGGAGCGATAGCTTTTTCTAAGCGGTAGCCGATTAACTCTTCATTATCGATAATAGGTTTTCCGGTTACTAACGTTTCTTGTAAGGTATTCGAAAAACTACAATTATGACATTCAATACCATTTGGGTTGGCTATAACAACATGAGCTGCATTGCCAACTACCGCGATATTCCCCGTTAAGAATGACGTTGCACCATCGACCACTTCATTAATAATAAGCTCAGCGCCAACTTTTTTATTATTTAAGATAGCGCCGGCGTCATTCACTTGGAATGCATCATATTTATTATAAGAAATACCTTTGGTATTTTTGGGTGCTATTAATATTTCTGCTTGATTATGATTGGTTTCATTGGGTTTAATTGTTGTTGAAGAATCTTTATTAATAAAAACAAGATTAGAATAATGTTTATTATATTCATAGTTAGGCTGTACTACGGCTTGGCATATTGATGGTGTGTATATTATGCCAATTATTATTGCATTTCTTAATTTCATATGTTTACCCTTGTATATTATTTAGGGCTAATTTATCGATATTAAAAACACAAATAAAGATAGTCAGGTTTAAAAGGCGTTTATTTATAAAAAACCAAAAGGCTATTTTTTTAATAGCCTTTTGGGTTATATGTTATTAATGTTTTCTTATATTGGAAACAACGATTTTTGCAGTAATAAATGCAATCAGTGGGGTAATAGAAAATACAATAAATAACCAATGGGCTGCATTTTGTGCACCAGCAATACCTCCGGGGTTGGTTAATCCTGCCATATTTACAACAGTACCTGAAATGGCAGCACCTACAGCGGTTGAAAATAGCTGAATAGTGGTGATTGACGTCGCCGCTTTTTGCGCTTCTTCCCCTTGAGAAACCTGTAATACACGAGTGAGATAATGAGGCCAAGCCATGCCAATTCCTGCACCTGTAAAAAAGAGGGCTAGACAAATAATAATCACTTGCCCATAAGGTAAAAGGAGATAATTTGAAATTAATAAGCCAAGAACAATTATGGCAGTAAAGTTAATGGCAGGGCCGATACGCATAAGACGCTGAGCAATACTGCTTGGTTGAGATGAAGAGATAATAGCCGAAAAAGACCAACCAGCACCGACTAAAGCAGCTAAATAACCGGAAAGTAATGGAGTAATACCATGGATCATTTGTAAAAAATAGGGCACAAATACTTCTGTCTGAACACTTATTCCTAGCAATGCCATAGTCAGATAAATAGGGGATAGTGGGGCTGAAAAAGAGAATGTTCCTTTAGGAAAAAGCCCATCATGAGATCTCTTATCGATATAAATTAATAATAAGATAAAAATAATTGCTAATAGAAAAGATAAAATATGATATAGCGTAACTTGATACAAGCTACCGATTGAGATAGATAACACTGCTAATATTAATAAGGTAAGTTGTAGGTAGGGAAGTGATGTTTTTTTGTTAGCAATATCAGCACTGTTTTCCTTAGGAAGGATAGTAAACAATAGAATAGCATAAGGAATGCCTACACAAAGAATAGACCAAAAAGCACCTCGCCAAATATTATATTCTGCAAATATTCCTCCTAATGCGGGACCCAGCAACGTTGATATTCCCCACATACTGGACATTAACGCCATAGCTCGAGACCATAATGGTTGCGGAAACATCACCCTGACCAATGAATAAGCTAAAGCCAGTAACATTCCGCCCCCCACACCTTGAATAAATCGGCCAACCAACAAGATTGGCATTGAAGGGGCGGTAGCACAGATAATAGAGCCTGCTAAAAAGCAGAGTGTGGCAAATAAGTAGCTATTACGTGGCGCGAGCAAAATTAATAAACGAGAAGTCAACGCTGAAGAGAGAATGGATGCCAAAATAAAAACGGTGGTATTCCATGCATATAAATTAAGCCCACCGATATCACGAACAATAGAAGGTAGGGTGGTAATGGTGATATAGACATTAATAGCATGTAATGCCACTCCCCCTGCTAAAGCGAGTGATTTTAGACTATTTCGTCCTTTAAGTAGCATTCCCCAGCTCGCATCTTCCTTTTTATACTGACTCCCCGACATAAAATACTCCTAACGATTATTTTTGTATGCTACACATAATACGTAAGTTTACAAAAGTCATTGCGCCAATTAGAGGAGAATGATACAACCGATAGAGGTCGTTTTGTCAAAACATATTCAGATAGGGTGAATTTGAATGAGTCAGGTATATAACTTTAGTGCAGGTCCGGCCATGTTACCGGCAGAAGTTCTTCGTCGTGCAGAATTAGAATTATGCAACTGGCACGGATTAGGGCGTTCTGTTATGGAGATCAGCCACCGCAGTAAAGAATTTTTGGAGGTTGCCCATCAGGCAGAGCAAGATCTACGGGATCTACTCAATGTACCAGAAAATTATAAAATTCTGTTCTGTCATGGTGGCGCTCGTGGTCATTTTGCGGCATTACCGCTTAATTTATTAGGTGAGAAAACCACCGCTGATTATATCGATGGAGGATATTGGGCTAAAAGTGCTGCCGATGAAGCGGAAAAATATTGTTCACCTAATATCATTAAAATAAAGACAGAAATTGACGGTAAAATCGCGGTTAAGCCAATGAAAGAGTGGCAATTAAGTGATAATGCAGCCTATGTGCATTATTGCCCAAATGAGACTATCGATGGGATTGCTATCCACGAAGAGCCGGATTTTGATGATAAAAAAATTGTTATTGCCGACTACTCTTCCGCTATTTTATCTCAGCCACTTGATGTTAGCCGTTTTGGCATGATTTACGCTGGAGCACAAAAAAATATTGGTCCTGCGGGGTTAACACTGGTAATTATTCGCGAAGATTTACTGGGTAAAGCACGTAAAGAAACCCCTTCAGTGTTTGATTACACAGTACTGGCTGAAAATGACTCCATGTTTAATACACCGCCGACTTTTGCTTGGTACTTATCAGGCATGGTGTTTAAATGGTTAAAAGAGCAAGGTGGCTTGCAAGAGATAGCAAAACGCAATTATGAGAAAGCGACACTGCTTTATAGTGCGATTGATAACAGTGACTTCTATATCAACCGTATTGCAACAGAAAACCGCTCTTTGATGAACGTACCTTTTCAAATGTCTTCTCCTGCTTTAGATGCGGTTTTCTTAAAAGAAGCTGAAGAGCAAGGATTAGTTGCGCTGAAAGGGCACCGTGTTTCAGGTGGTATGCGCGCATCTATTTATAACGCAATGCCTTTTGCTGGTGTACAAGCATTAGTTGATTTTATGGCTGATTTTGAGCGTCGCCACGCTTAATGGTTACCTTTTTACTGCTGCAAAACCTGTCTTATTGGCAGGTTTTCTGATAATTAAAGCACAGAGAGCCAACAACTGTTATCTCTGTGCCAATATGGCAAATAGATAAATATTAATTACGATAATCATACTATTTGACATTATTACACAGCGTCTCTACCTATTTTGACTTATCTAGCGGAGCTTTTACCTGTTTATGGAATCGTTGACATTACAACCCATCGTACATATTGAAGGCACTATCAATTTACCCGGATCAAAAAGTGTCTCTAACCGTGCACTTTTATTGGCGGCCTTAGCCAAGGGAAAAACGCGTTTAACTAATTTATTAGATAGTGATGATATTCGTCATATGCTCAATGCGCTAACCGCCTTAGGGGTACAATATCAATTATCAAATAATAATACGGTATGTGATATTGAAGGGTTAGCAGGTTCTTTTCATCCCCAGCAGCCACTTGAGCTTTTTTTAGGCAATGCAGGAACAGCGATGCGCCCATTGGCGGCAGCTTTAAGCCTCGGAGAGCACGATATTGTTCTTACGGGTGAGCCTCGCATGAAAGAGCGTCCTATTGGTCATTTAGTGGATGCGTTACGTCAAGGGGGGGCAAAGATTGATTATCTTGAACAAACGGACTATCCGCCGCTACGTGTTTGTGGGGGATTTTCGGGCGGGAGTGTTGATGTTGATGGCACCGTTTCCAGCCAATTTCTGACCGCATTACTAATGATGGCGCCTTTAGCTCAGCAAGACACCACTATTACCATTAAAGGTGAATTAGTCTCTAAACCTTATATTGATATCACGTTAGCCTTGATCTCCACTTTTGGTGGAGAAATTGAAAATCAAAACTATCAGCGTTTTATGATTAAAGGTGGTCAACAATATCAATCTCCAGGTAAATATTTGGTTGAAGGCGATGCATCCTCTGCCTCTTATTTTTTGGCGGCAGCCGCCATTAAAGGAGGGGTTGTGCGAGTAACAGGAATTGGTAAAAATAGCTTGCAAGGTGATATCCATTTTGCGTCTGTGCTTGAAAAAATGGGGGCAACAATACGTTGGGGCGACGATTATATAGAGTGTGAACGTGGCAAGTTAAAAGGGATAGATATGGATATGAATACTATTCCTGATGCGGCAATGACAATTGCTACGACAGCGCTCTTTGCTGAGGGTGAAACGACTATCCGTAATATCTATAACTGGCGGGTAAAAGAGACTGACCGTCTATCTGCCATGGCGACAGAATTACGTAAAGTTGGTGCGATGGTTGATGAAGGTCGCGACTACTTAACTGTGATACCGCCTAAACAGTTAACGACGGCTGAAATAAAAACCTATAATGATCACCGGATAGCTATGTGTTTTTCACTGGTGGCATTGTCTAACACGCCGATTACTATTCTTGATCCTGGCTGTACGGCAAAAACATTCCCTGACTATTTTGAAAAACTAGCAAGTATTTCTCATGCAAAAGTTTAATTAAAATAGCATCAATTAAATCGATAGTATTGGCTTTTCTCTAGTACGATACTATCGATTTTCTTAATTTAAGCGTGTTTTTATTCTATAAAATAAGTAGATTAATAAAAAATTATCTTTAAAAAGCACAGCTTGTTTTTAACTGCTTGTTTCCTCCTCTAGAGAGTATGCGTATAATGACGCGCAATATATTAATACTGTTTTTCTCTGTTTAGAGCTTATGTTGTAGAACGCCATAGGTTCACGGCAGTAAATATAGAAAAACAGTGCCCATGAAAAGGAGAAACTCATGGCGGTTATCGTCCCTGTAATTACTGTTGATGGGCCTAGCGGAGCAGGTAAAGGAACATTGTGTCAAGCATTAGCAAAAGCCTTTGGTTGGCATTTACTTGATTCCGGTGCTATTTACCGTGTATTAGCATTAGCAGCATTACATCATCATGTGGACATTACATCAGAAGATGCATTAGTGCCTTTAGCGGCGAATTTGGATGTGCGCTTTATTCCTAATGAAAATGGTTTAAGTGTTATTCTTGAAGGTGAAGATGTTTCAACCGAAATTCGTACTGAAACCGTTGGCAACACAGCGTCACAAGCAGCAACGTTTCCTCGCGTAAGAGAAGCATTATTACGCCGTCAGCGTGCATTTCGTACTGCACCGGGATTAATTGCTGATGGCCGAGATATGGGCACAATCGTTTTTCCTGATGCGCAAGTAAAAATATTTCTTGATGCCAGTGCGCAAGAGCGTGCACGTCGCCGCATGTTACAGTTGCAGGAGAAAGGCTTTAATGTTAACTTTGAACGCCTTTTATCCGAGATAAAAGAGCGTGATTATCGTGATAGAAATCGCGCAGTAGCGCCTTTGGTTGCGGCAAAAGATGCATTAATTCTCGATTCAACAAGCTTATCTATTGATGAAGTTATTGAAAAATCGTTAGCTTATGCGAAAAAAAATCTGCAATTAACAGCGTAATTCGTTTTTATTTCGTTTATACTAGGTAATTATTAAAATCGGGTTGACGTGTTAATGAATACACAATAATGCCCGATGACCTTGTCACAAAGGATGTAACGAGGTATGTGAAACAACCCCATTCGGCCGGATGCTAAATGGACGTTAATTAAATTTACTTGAAGATCATTAACATGACAGAATCTTTTGCTCAACTCTTTGAAGAATCCCTAAAAACAATCGAAACTCGTCCAGGTGCAATTGTTCGTGGCGTTGTTGTTGCTATCGATAAAGACGTTGTTCTGGTTGATGCAGGTCTGAAATCAGAATCTGCGATTCCTGTAGAACAATTCAAAAACGCGCAAGGCGAATTAGAAATCCAAGTGGGTGACGAAATTGACGTTGCTCTGGACGCGGTTGAAGATGGCTTCGGTGAAACCGTTCTGTCTCGTGAGAAAGCTAAACGTCACGAAGCGTGGCTGATGCTGGAAAAAGCTTACGAAGAAAACGAAACTGTTGTTGGTATCATCAACGGTAAAGTTAAAGGTGGTTTCACTGTTGAACTGAACGGCATCCGTGCGTTCTTACCGGGTTCACTGGTAGACGTTCGCCCAGTTCGCGATACAACTCATCTGGAAAACAAAGAGCTTGAGTTCAAAGTCATCAAATTAGACCAAAAACGTAACAACGTTGTTGTGTCTCGTCGTGCGGTTATCGAATCTGAGAACAGCGCAGAACGTGATCAACTGTTAGAAAACCTGCAAGAAGGCATGGAAGTTAAAGGTATCGTTAAGAACCTTACTGACTACGGTGCATTCGTTGATCTGGGCGGTGTTGACGGCTTACTGCACATCACTGATATGGCTTGGAAACGTGTTAAACACCCAAGCGAAATTGTCAATGTTGGCGACGAAATCACTGTTAAAGTCCTGAAATTCGACCGTGAGCGTACTCGCGTATCATTAGGTCTGAAACAACTGGGCGAAGATCCATGGGTAGCTATCGCTAAACGTTATCCAGAAGGTACTAAACTGACTGGTCGTGTAACTAACCTGACTGACTATGGTTGCTTCGTAGAAATCGAAGAAGGCGTTGAAGGTCTGGTACACGTTTCTGAAATGGATTGGACTAACAAAAACATTCACCCATCTAAAGTTGTTAACGTTGGTGATGTTGTTGAAGTTATGGTTCTTGACATCGATGAAGAACGTCGTCGTATTTCACTGGGTCTGAAACAGTGTAAAGCAAATCCATGGCAGCAATTCGCAGAAACTCACAACAAAAACGACCGTGTTGAAGGTAAAATCAAGTCTATCACTGACTTCGGTATCTTCATCGGCTTAGACGGTGGTATTGACGGTCTGGTTCACTTATCTGACATTTCTTGGAATGTTGCAGGTGAAGAAGCTGTTCGTGAGTACAAAAAAGGCGACGAAATCGCTGCAGTAGTACTGCAAGTTGACGCTGAGCGTGAGCGTATCTCTCTGGGCGTTAAACAATTATCAGAAGATCCATTCAATAATTACCTGTCTGCTCACAAAAAAGGTGCTATTGTTTCTGGTAAAGTAACTGCTGTTGATGCTAAAGGCGCAACTGTAGAATTAGCTGACGGCGTTGAAGGTTACCTACGTGCTTCAGAAGCTTCACGTGACCGCGTTGAAGATGCAACTCTGGTTCTGAATGTTGGCGATGCTGTAGAAGCTAAATACACTGGTGTTGACCGTAAAAACCGCGTTATCAACCTGTCTGTTCGTGCTAAAGACGAAGCAGATGAGAAAGACGCTATCGCTTCTGTAAACAACAAAGAAGAAGCTGGTTTTTCAAACAACGCTATGGCTGAAGCTTTCAAAGCAGCTAAAGGCGAATAATTTAAGTTATTAACGGAAGGCAACGAGAGTCGTTGCCTATTTATCGGTAGTCTAGGGAGGTAATATGACCAAGTCTGAGTTAATCGAGAGACTTGCAGGCCTACAATCTCATCTTTCGGCTAAGACGGTTGAAGAAGCTGTAAAAGAAATGCTTGATCATATGGCTGATACTTTGGCTGATGGTGAGCGTATCGAAGTCCGCGGATTCGGCAGTTTTTCTCTACACTACCGTGCGCCGCGTACGGGTCGTAACCCGAAAACTGGTGATAAGGTAGAGCTGGAAGGTAAATACGTTCCACACTTTAAGCCAGGTAAAGAGTTACGTGACCGTGTAAATATTTATACGGAATAATAGTTTCCTATCAAATAGGCATAAAGTTAGTAAACTTTTTCAAAAACGGTGCTTCGGTGCCGTTTTTTATTGGGTTATCGGTTGGTATTAAGTTACGTTCTACTATTCTCTATTCTCTATTCTCTATTCTCTATTCTCTATTCTCTATTCTCTATTCTCTATATTCTCTTTATTAGCGATTGTTGTAAGACATTGGGCTTACCTTACGTGATCTTTATCTATTTGGCTTGAGTTAATTTTGATATTTGCCGTTATTCCATCACTTTTTAGAACAACTTCGCAAAAAATAGTGTATGCGCTTAAAACGAAAGTTTTTATTAAAAGAGAGTTCGAAAAAAATACGATTTTAACTATCTTAGGTAACAATTTAACAGCATGATATTACAAGGAAAAATTAATTATATGGATGTAAGATATGATTTTATTAGCCAAGATAAAATATATTTATAGAAATAAAATAGCGTTAATAAAATGGCATTATCTATATGCTAAATATATTGCAATGCTAGGGCTAAAACCTCTTAATATAGATTATCTTGCCGTTATCATTATATTAAGTTGCTTACCTTTACTTATTCAACGTGAAACACTGAGTTTATCTCTGAGTTATACACTGATTATCGTAGGGGTATTATTATATTTAATTCCTTTTTCATACTTACGTTTTTTGTTGCTATTACTCTGTTTTTGGTGCTATGCAAACAGTACTGCCTCTTCTTTGATGGCCAAAACCTCTCAACTTGCTGACACCATTGCCACAATAGAAAGTACAATTCTAGAATATCGTCGATTGCCGGATAGCAATATAATGATTAAAGTTGCTATTCCTAAACAGCATCTCTTTTCTGCTAAGCTCTATGCCAATATATATTGGCGTCATCCGCCTAAAAATGTCGTAGTCGGGCAAACATGGCTGTTTAAAATTCACTTTCGTGCAGTACATGGTTATTTAAATGAGGGAGGATTTGACAGCCAAAAATATGCCGTTTCAGTAAGAGAAACATTGTCAGGAAAAATATTATCAGCCACATTAACGAATTCTCACCTTCCTATTTATACTCAATTTATTCAGTATCTTTCATCTTATTGGCAAGCCACAAAAAATAGTGGCGAAATCACAGCATTAGTGTTAGGTGATAAACGAAGTATTTCTGCCGAAAATAAAATACTTTATATGAAAACAGGTATTTCGCACCTTATTGTGATTTCAGGACTTCATATTGGCCTTGCTGCTCTGTTTGGTTGGCTGATGGCGAGAGGAGTACAATATCTTTTCCCAACGCAATGGATTAACCCACAATTTCCTTTGGTTATTAGTTTAGGTTGTGGTGTTTTTTATGCGGCTTTATCAGGATGGGGGATCCCCGCAACCAGAGCGATAATAGGCCTAACTATTTGGGTTTTACTCCATTGGCGTAGTAGACTTTTTTTACCTTGGCAGTGGGCGATTTGGAGTGCAGCAGTGATTTTATTGCTTGATCCGCTTGCCATATTATCCGCTAGTTTTTGGTTATCCTTTTCTGCGGTATTTGCCATCATTGTTTGGTATTGGCTCTATCCATTAAATAAAAGATTTAGCCAGCAAAAACGTTGGTTTGTTATTAGACTCATTCATTTGCAACTAGGGCTATTGATCATCTTATTACCTTTTCAATACTACTTATTTGGTGGTGGTAATCTTTTTAGCTTGCTTGTTAATTTATGGGCTGTGCCTATTATTTCGTTTATTACCGTACCACTTATTATGTGTGGGCTATTTACTGCCTTTTTACCTGTTCTACAACCTATTATTTGGTCATGGGTTGATCAGTCTATCAATTGGGCATTTTTCTGTGCGCCTTATTTTCTTGCGTATTGGCAACCCTGTGGCGCTGTCCCCTGGTTATTTGCATTAAGCGGTATTATGACTCTTTTAGTTATCAAAATGAGCTGGTGGCGTCATCATGTGATTATTTTGATCACTATTGCTACTTTTTTATATTGTGAACTGTCTTTCTCTAAACGTTATGATTGGCGAATAACCATGTTAGATGTTGGACATGGTTTAGCTATTATTATTGAAAAAGAGGGAGAAGCGGTTATCTATGACACAGGGATACGTTGGAAAAGTGGTGGCACTATTGCTAAAAATGTCATTATTCCCTATCTAACGCATCATCGATTACAACCTGTTGCCATGATAATTAGCCATGATCACCTTGATCATACCGGTGGTATTGACGACTTATTACGTGCTTATCCCAAGTTAACTATCCGTAGTAGCTTTGACAATCACCAACATTTACCGTGTTTACAAGGGGGAGTATGGCAATGGAAAAACCTTACTTTCAACGCGCTCTGGCCGCTGACATTATCTCGTTCACCTAAAAATAATGATTCTTGTGTGATTTCATTAACGGATGGTAACAGTGTTATTTTATTAACAGGCGATCTGGAAAAAGAGGGGGAAGCACAATTACTGAGAAGGAAAAAAGCCTATTTAAAAGCGGATATTTTACAAGTTCCTCATCATGGTAGCCAAACATCATCCACATTGGCGTTTATTCAAGCAATATCACCAAAATATGCACTAGTTTCTGCTGCACGTTATAGCCCTTGGCGTTTACCTTCTGATAAAGTACATAACCGTTATAAAAAAGAGGCCATTGATTGGCTAACAACATCGATAAATGGGCAAATTTCTATCGAGTTTAAACACGGAAAGATTGATGTATACACCTATAGACGAGATATTTTACCTCGTTGGTATCATCAGTGGTTTGGTGTTTTGACGTTTCCCGAGTAGAATAGCCCGCTATTTATTAAAAGTTTGGTAATATATATGAATGATATAGACCTATCAACGTGGCAAACATTCCGACGCTTATGGCCGATGATTCGGATCTTTAAAGCGGGGTTGTTTGCTGCAGCAGGCGCATTAATCATAAATGCGGGTGTTGATGCATTTATGATCTCTTTATTGAAACCTCTGCTTGATGAAGGTTTCGGTAAAGCAAGTAATGATGTATTAAAATGGATGCCTTTAGCCGTTATTGGCCTGATAGTTCTGCGTGGTATATCTAACTTTATTTCTAGTTACTGCCTTTCTTGGGTATCAGGAAAAGTCGTGATGAATATGCGCCGTCGGCTGTTTTCTCATATTATGGGAATGCCGGTGAGCTTTTTTGATCAGCAATCTACAGGTACGTTATTATCACGTATTACCTATGATTCAGAACAGGTCGCTTCATCTTCATCAGGGGCTTTGATCACTGTTGTCCGTGAAGGAGCTTATATCATCGGCTTATTTGGCTTGATGTTCTACTATAGCTGGCAGTTATCACTTATCTTGATTGTGATCGCACCTATTGTGGCGGTGGTGATCAGAATGGTATCAACACGCTTTAGAACCATCAGTAAGCGTATCCAAAATAGTATGGGGCAGGTGACAACAAGTGCTGAACAAATGCTTAAAGGCCATAAAGAAGTCTTAATTTTTAATGGTCAAGAAGTTGAGAATAAGCGCTTTAATCATGTCAGTAACCATATTCGCCGCCAAGGTATGCGTATGGTGGTGGCATCTTCTATATCAGATCCCATTATCCAGCTTATTGCTTCTTTTGCTTTAGCCTTTGTTTTATATGCAGCCAGTTTTCCTGAGATTATGGATACCCTGACTGCAGGGACAATTACGGTGGTCTTCTCCTCAATGGTCGCTTTAATGCGCCCATTAAAATCATTAACTAACGTTAATGCTCAATTCCAACGAGGCATGGCTGCTTGCCAAACATTATTTGCTATCCTTGATATGGAACAAGAGAAAGATACCGGCACCCTTGAGCTGAAAAAACCAACAGGTGATATTGAGTTCCGTAATGTCACTTTCCAATATATCACCAAAGATACACCTGCTTTGAAAAATCTGTCCTTCACTATTCCTGAAGGGAAAACAGTGGCACTAGTAGGGCGTTCAGGCTCTGGTAAATCTACTATTGCAAACCTCCTCACTCGTTTTTATGACGTTAATGAAGGGGAGATTTTGATCAATGGTCACGATATTCGTGATTACACATTAAGATCACTACGTAATCAGGTTGCGTTAGTTTCACAAAATGTGCATCTGTTTAATGAAACGGTAGCAAACAATATTGTTTATGCTTGTGAAGACCAATATACCCGTGAGGATATCGAGAAAGCGGCTAAAATGGCTCATGCTATGGACTTTATCCAAAAATTAGATAATGGTCTCGATACTGAAATTGGTGAAAATGGCGTGTTGTTATCAGGTGGTCAGCGTCAACGTATTGCCATTGCAAGGGCACTATTGCGTGATGCGCCTATTCTTATCTTAGATGAGGCAACTTCAGCATTAGATACTGAATCAGAGCGGGCAATTCAAGCTGCACTTGATGAACTGCAAAAAAATAGAACATCATTAGTGATTGCTCACCGTCTATCAACCATTGAAAAAGCAGATGAAATTTTAGTGATTGAAGATGGGGAAATTGTTGAACGTGGTGCTCATCTTGATTTAATTGAGCGAAAAGGCGTTTATGCTCAGCTACACAGGATGCAATTTGGCAAATGATTGAGCGGATTTGGTCTGGTAAATCGTGGTGTTACCTTCTTTTATTGCCTTTTTCATGGCTCTATGGAGCGATCAGCCTTTTTAGGCGTTTTGCCTATAAACAAGGCTGGTTATCCTCATGGAAATCCCCCGTACCTGTTGTTGTGGTAGGTAACTTAACGGCGGGAGGTAATGGTAAAACACCAGTGGTGATTTGGCTTGTTGAGCAATTAAAAGCACAAGGCTTTAAACCTGCGGTTGTTTCTCGTGGTTATGGCGGGAAATCAGACCAATATCCTTTATTATTGTCGCCAGAAACACAGCCGGCCGTCGCAGGAGATGAACCGGTTTTAATTTATCATCGCACTGGCGTACCTGTTGCCGTTGCACCTTCTCGCAGTGATGCGGTCAAAGCGCTATTAGCGCAATATGATCTTGATATTATTATTACTGATGATGGATTACAGCATTATGCCCTACAGCGGGATTATGAAATCGTCGTTATTGATGGACAACGGCGTTTTGGTAATGGCTGGTGGTTGCCCGCAGGGCCGATGAGAGAGCGCGCTCATCGTCTTGATTCTGTTGATGCGGTTATTGTCAATGGTGGTGATTGTCAAGCGAATGAAATAGCGATGAGTTTAGAGGGAGAAATCGCGGTAAATCTAAAGACAGGTGAGAAAAAAGCTATTACTGAGTTGGGTAATGCAGTTGCTATGGCAGGGATTGGTCATCCTCCTCGTTTTTTTAATTCCTTGCAAGATAAAGGGGTTAAGTTAATTGCGACTAAAGCCTTTAATGATCATAGCGAATATACCCTACAAGAATTACAAATACTGACGCCTCACCAAGAGCCGCTGATTATGACAGAAAAAGACGCAGTTAAATGCCAGCACTTTGCGCAAAACAACTGGTGGTATTTGCCTGTCAGTGCGGTATTGGAAGATCTATCTGTGCTAAATCAAGTCAGCCAATTAGTGACAACGCGAAAAAAACTTGTATATGATCTGAAACAATGATATTTATAATGGAAATCAGGATAGCGTTACATAAAGATTACCTACCCACTAATCGCATACCGCTTTTGTCGTAGTTCAATTTAACTCGCTAATACCCTATCTACTCAAAAGCCTTGTGTGGAGAGTTTTTAGATCTTTATTGTAGAGTTAATATTGTTATGCTGTGGATATTATTCGTGCTTGATAGTTAAAATGCTTTCGAATAGAAATTACTTTATCATTTATATCAAGCAAGTTTATTGATAGGTACAGGCTCCAATATAGAACATGTCATATATTTGTCATGAATATTTTGTAGTTTAGTGTCTGTTCAATAAATAGTTATCTAATTTAGCTATCACGATTTTGAACATTTATATTGAATAATAAAATGCACTACTTAAATTAATGTGTTCAGAATTTAATGGGGTTTTATATAAGAAGACTTAATAAAAAGTAGAATGCATGTGTATAGAAGATAAAAACTATACAAAGAACAAAAGGAGTTTATCTATCATGACATTACAATTAAGAATGGGTCGCGTAAAATGGTTTGACAATAATAAAGGATATGGTCTTATTGTTGCAAAAGATCTTGAACAAGATATTTACGTCAATAAAAAAGCGATTGCCAATACAAAAAATAAAGCACTAACCGAAGGCCAAGACGTTGAGTTTTCTGTTATCAAAACAGCAGCAGGTCTAGAAGCCGCTGATGTTATCGGGTTCTAAATAGTCGACACCTATAATAAATGGGCAAGACCATGTTTTAACCTATTGATTTAATTAAAATCTATCATTACGTTGATGCAAAAAGGATAAAATAAGACGTTATCACTGATTGCTCAAGGTAATATAAAATGGTTGCCACGTTAATTAGAATGCAATAAAGATAATAAAAAGGTTAAATTATTATCAATAAAAGCGGAATGTAATTCTTTATTAATGATGTTGCAGACAAAACGATAAAAGGCCACATTATTGTGGCTTTTTTGTTGCTTATAGTGAAAAAGAAAATAGTAAATTTATTAATAGAGAAAATATTTAGCGAATAATTACCAAACCCGTGGTGTAGAGTATTAACGCTGATCCTTCCTTATGATATCCTTTTATCCTATAACATGATTAACCCTTGTGAGGGACAAAATGGATCACCGCTTACTCGAAATTATTGCTTGCCCAGTTTGCCATGGCAAACTTATCTTTGATAAAGAAAATTCAGAGCTTATCTGCAAAATTGATCATCTCGCTTATCCTGTTCGTGACAATATTCCGGTTCTACTAGAGAATGAAGCCAGAGAGTTGTCATTAGAAGAGGAAAAATAACCTAATGTTTACGGTCATTATCCCAGGTCGATATGCGTCGACTCGGTTACCCGGTAAGCCACTTGCTGATATTCATGGTAAACCGATGATTGTTCGTGTTATGGAACAAGCAAAGCGTTCAGGTGCTAAACGTGTCATTGTTGCAACTGATAACTTAGATGTGGTTCGCGCTGTTGAACAAGCGGGTGGAGAAGCGTGTATGACCCGTGAAGACCACCACTCAGGTACAGAGCGTTTAGCTGAGGTTATCGAAAAATATCAATTCGCAGATGATGAGATAATCGTTAATGTACAAGGCGATGAACCACTCATTCCACCCGCAATTATTACGCAAGTGGCGGAAAATTTAGCTAATTGTGGTGCAGGTATGGCAACTCTTGCTGTGCCTATCGTCGACTCAAAAGAAGCCTTTAATCCTAACGCTGTAAAAGTGGTTATGGATGCGAAAGGTTTTGCACTGTATTTTTCTCGAGCCACTATTCCTTGGGAAAGAGATCGTTTTAATCTCTCTCATGATGAAATAGGCGAGCATTACTTACGTCATATCGGTATTTACGCTTATCGTGCAGGCTTTATTCGTCGTTATATTACTTGGGAGCCAAGCCCATTGGAGTCTATCGAAATGTTAGAGCAGCTGCGTGTATTGTGGTATGGCGAGAAAATCCATGTAGCAAAAGCGCTTGAAGTACCGGGTGTCGGGGTTGATACTCAAGATGACTTAATTGCCGCGAGAGCCGCTTTTCGGGCACTAAACCAAGAGTTCTAATATTTGTTGCAGTATATTGCAAATTAATGTTTAACGGCACTGGTATTCAGTGCCGTTGTTGTTTTCTTCCATCGATAAAAAAGAGGATTGATTACTTTTTACCTAATGATCTCATTCTTTATGCACTATTTTATGCCATTGTCAGCTTCATTTTTATTCTCAACAACCGCCTCTACACTAGATGGTTCGCTAGATTTTATGGTTTGCCAAATCGAGCCGATAAATTCATACCATGCTCGCTCACTATGCTGAAAATAATACGCGGAAGGGGTATATTTTTCCCAAGGATGCAGAGGGGTAGTAATGGCTAGCTGATTAGCAGGTGCAACAATAGGGTGCATACCTCTAGCTAAAAAGAAACGTTCTGCTCGCGCTAAATGGTTTGCTGAGGTCACCAATAAAAAAGGTTGTTTACCGATAAGTTTATCCACTTCATACGCTTCTTCTTCGGTATCTTTAGGTTGGGAAAGGGCGATCGTTTTTTCTGCTGGAACACCTAATGATTGTGCAACTTGTGCAGCCACTTCGGCGCTACTTATTTTATTGACGCCGGCACCACCGGTAAAAATTAAGCTGGCATTAGGATAACGATAATAAAGCCTTACGCCTTCAGCAACACGAAATAAGCTATTATTTAGCAGGTTAGCACTAGGAGCCCATTCAGGATTATAAGTAAAACCGCCCCCTAAAACGACAATGTAGTTAACATCTTGTGGTGAGTTTTCGCGTAATTCATAACGTGCTTGATACGCTTTTTCACTTGGCATCAATAGAGTATCTGCGACAGGTTGCATGCCTAACAGCGTAAGCAACACAATCACGATAGTGAGTACGCTTTTTCCTGTTTTTTGCCAACGAGTAAACCACAGTAAAATAAGCGCAAAAAAAGCAATTATTAATAACAGCGGTAGTGGCATGATTAGGCTACCAAGATATTTTTTGAGCAAAAACAGCATAAATCTTCCTAAGTTGAGTGAAATGTCAGCAACTGAGAGTAAAAATCTAGTGAAAACTAGGGGATTGATAAAGCATTGTGTCAAAATAGCGTATAAGTATAGTTTTTACTAAATGCTAACGAACAGAAATACTCACTAATTTAGAAATTGTAAAACGATAAACGTTTGAGCGTTAATTTTTTCATTAATAAGCGTTATATTTATACTGCGCTTTGCGAATAATCTGATTCATGGCTTATTTTGTGATTGAAAACAGCCAGTATCATCGAACACTGGTAAAATTGTTGTCTTTGTTTACCTTCAGTACAGTGTCTCATATTTTTGAATTTATCAGAATGCAAAGAGCGCAAGTAACAAGTTGTTATCATGAGGCGTTTTAATGTCAGACCGTAATTTTGACGATATTGCTGATAAATTCTCTCGCAATATCTATGGCACAACAAAAGGAAAAATCCGCCAAGCGGTGATTTGGGATGATTTACAACAATTATTAACTCAACTCCCTGATCGTCCGTTGCGTATTTTAGATGCGGGGGGGGGTGAAGGTTATTTTTCCAGACAACTGGCAAAATTAGGGCACCAGATAATTTTATGTGATCTATCACAAGAGATGCTTAACCGCGCACAAGAAGCGGCTATTGATGAAGGTGTTGTCAATCAAATGACGTTTATTTGTTGTGCAGCACAAGAGATAAACCAGCATCTAGATGATGGTGTTGACTTAATTCTATTCCATGCCGTATTAGAGTGGATCACAGATCAGAAAAACGCCATAAATGTACTTACCGATATGCTACTTCCTAATGGTATCCTATCGTTAATGTTTTACAATGCGAATGGCATTGTCATGAGAAATGCTATTTTGGGAAATTTCCATTTGGCAAATCCGGAAATACCACGCAGAAGAAAACGCTCATTATCCCCACAAAATCCGCTACAACCTGAGGATGTTTATCAATGGTTAGCGTCATTTTCAATGACGATTTTAGGAAAAACGGGAGTGCGTGTTTTTCATGACTATTTGCAAAGTCGTCAGTTGCAAAATAAAGATTTTCCAGCGTTGCTTGCCTTAGAGCAACGCTATTGTCGGCAAGAGCCCTATATCAGTCTGGGGCGTTACATTCATGTCATGGCACAAAAGTGTGTAAATTAAGGATGTACTATGAGTGATTTTACCCAGACCGTTCCTGAGTTAGTGTCTTGGGCGAGAAAAAATGATTTCTCTATTTCACTGCCACCGGAAAGGTTAGCTTTTTTGATGGCAGTTGCTGTATTAAACAGCGAACGCCTTGATGGCGAGATGAGTGAAGGGGAGTTGATTGATGCCTTTCGAGAGGTGTGTAAAGGCTTTGATCAACCCGCAGAATCAATACAAGTTCGTGCTAATAATGCCATTAATGATATGGTCAAGCAGCGGCTTTTTAACCGTTTTACCAGTGAACTGGTAGAAGGTAATGCGATATATCGTTTAACGCCATTAGGTATTGGCATCAGTGATTACTACATTCGTCAACGTGAGTTTTCATCACTACGCTTGTCGATGCAATTGTCAATTGTGGCAAGTGAGTTAGATTCAGCAGCAAGTGCTGCAGAAGAAGGTGGTGATGCATACCATTGGCATCGTAATGTTTTTGCACCGTTAAAATATTCGGTGGCTGAGATATTCGATAGCATCGATTTATCTCAACGCATTATGGATGAACAGCAAAATATCGTTAAAGAAGATATTGCTGCACTATTAAACCAAGATTGGCAAGCTGCCATTTCAAACTGTGAACAATTACTATCTGAAACCTCTGGGACATTAAGAGAGTTACAAGACACACTGGAAGCGGCAGGGGATAAATTACAAGCAAATCTATTACGTATTCAAGAAGCGAATATGAGTTCAGGCCATGTCGACCAAATAGATACTTTAGTCTTTGAGTTACAAAGTAAACTTGACCGTATTATTAGTTGGGGACAGCAATCTATCGATTTATGGATAGGTTACGATAGGCATGTGCATAAATTTATTCGCACGGCGATAGATATGGATAAAAACCGTATTTTTTCACGTCGCCTACGCCAATCCGTACAAAACTATTTCGACAGCCCATGGGCATTAACTTATGCTAATGCGGATAGGCTATTTGATATGCGTGATGAAGAGCTTGTGTTGCGAGATGAAGAAGTGACCGGGGAATTGCCTGAAGAGCTGGAATATCAAATGTTCAGTGAAGTAAATGAACAAATTGCTCAATGGGTTGAACAAGAGCTGGCTGCTTATAAATTAGAACAACGAGCGTTAGATCTCAGTTCAGTATTAGTTGAGTATCTTAATCGTTATCCACAACAGAAGCATTTTGATGTGGCACGGATTGTCATTGATCAAGCGGTACGATTAGGTGTCGCGCAAGCTGAACTTGCAGGATTGCCAGCAAAATGGGCAGAAATTAACGAATATGGAGCTAAGGTACAAGCGCATGTCATCGATACATACTGAACAATTTATACCAGCTAAATTAGCACAGGCATTAGCGAATTCACTTTTTCCTGAACTGGATAGTCAGCTACGTGCAGGTCGACATATTGGTATAGACTCACTAGATAACCATGCTTTTTTGATGGACTTTCAAGATGAGTTAACAGATTTTTATGCGCGTTATAATGTCGAATTAATTCGAGCACCTGAAGGCTTTTTTTACTTACGCCCCCGTTCAACGACGCTTATTCCTCGTTCAGTGCTTTCTGAAATGGATATGTTGGTCGGCAAAATTCTTTGTTATCTCTACCTTAGCCCTGAGCGATTAGCTAATCAGGGGATCTTCACTGTACAAGAATTATTTGATGAATTACGCACACTGGCCGATGAAAGCAAATTGTTACGCTTAGTTAATCAACGCTCGACAGGATCGGATTTAGACCTACAAAAACTGCAAGAGAAAATGAAAACGTCACTTAACCGACTACGTCGTTTAGGGATGATTTCGTTTTTACCCAATGATACGCAACGTTTTTCAATTACTGAATCGGTGTTTCGCTTTGGTGCTGATGTGCGTAGTGGTGACTCTCCTCTTGAAGCGCAAATGCGTATGATCCGCGATGGTGAAGCTATGCCACTAGAGCAAGATAGCGAGCCAAGTGATGACGATGAACAGGAAGATGAGCAATTAGAGTCCAGTGAAGATGATGATGCAGAGGAAGAAAATAAATGATTGAACGAGGAAAATTTCGCTCATTAACATTGATCAACTGGAATGGGTTTTTTGCTCGTACTTTTGATTTAGATGAATTAGTCACGACTTTATCCGGTGGTAACGGAGCGGGTAAATCCACCACCATGGCGGCTTTTATTACCGCGATGATCCCCGATCTGACTTTACTTCATTTTAGAAATACCACTGAAGCCGGTTCAACCAGTGGCTCTCGTGATAAAGGATTATATGGGAAATTACGCCCGGGAGTTTGTTACGCCGTTTTAGATGTGATTAATTCTCGCCATTTACGAGCTGTCGTTGGCGTACGCTTACAACAAGTTGCCGGACGAGATAAAAAGGTTGATATCAAACCTTTTATGATCCAAGGGCTACCTATTGCTGAAAATCCAACAGAAATTTTGACGCAAGCTGTCGATGGACGCCAAGCACGTGTTCTACCACTTAATGAATTAAAAGAAAAAGTAGAAGCGATAGAAGGCGTTGTTTTTAGACAATTTAACTCGATTACTGATTTCCACTCTGTACTCTTTGATTTAGGGGTTATTCCGAAACGTTTACGTTCAGCAAGCGATCGGGCAAAATTCTATCGTCTTATTGAAGCTTCATTATATGGTGGTATTTCAAGTGCCATCACTCGCTCTTTACGCGACTATTTATTACCTGAAAATAGCGGAGTAAGAAAAGCCTTCCAAGATATGGAAGGGGCATTACGTGAAAACCGCATGACCTTAGAAGCTATTCGGGTCACTCAATCCGATCGTGATCTGTTTAAACATTTAGTCACCGAAGCGACCTCTTATGTTGCAGCGGACTATATGCGTCATGCTAATGAAAGACGAGTACACCTTGATCAGGCTCTATCTTTACGTAAAGAGTTGTGGGATCAGCGTAAAGCGATTAACAATGAAGCTTATCGCTTTATTGAAATGGGCAAAGAGTTAGAAGAGCAACAAGCGTTATCGGCTGATTTGGAAACAGATTATCAAGCCGCCAGTGATAGACTTAATCTCGTACAAAATGCGGTACGCCAACAAGAAAAAATCGATCGCTATGTTGCGGATGTCGAAGAAATCACATTCCGTTTAGAAGAGCAAAGTGAAGTTGTTGAAGAAGCAACATCAAAAAAAGAAGAGTTGGAAGCGCGAGTTGGATCTGCGGAAGAAGAAGTTGATGAACTGAAAAGTCAATTGGCAGATTATCAACAAGCGTTAGATGTTCAACAAACCCGAGCTATTCAATATCGTCAGGCGGTACAAGCATTAGAGCGTGCGAAAGCACAATGTGGCATTGATGATTTAGATGAAACCAATGCAGAGCTATGGGCTGAACGTATTCAAGCAAAAATTCAATCCATCACGCATTCATTACTTTCTATGGAGCAGAAACTCGGTGTTTCTGATGCGGCCAAAACACAATTTGATCAAGCCTATAAATTTATCACTTCGATTGTTGGGGAAGTTGAGCGTCAAAATGCGTGGAGTGCGGCTAAAAGCGCATTACGTGAATGGTCATCACATCGTCATCAAGCCGATCGTGTTCACCCTATTCGGATGCAATTAGCTGAATTAGAGCAACGTTTACAGCAAAGAAATAATGCTGAACGTCAACTTGCAGAGTTTAATAAACAGTATGGCAAAAATGTTGAGCCTGATGATCTATTTACTCTACAAGAAGAGCTAGAAGCAAAGATTGAAGAGCTGAGCGATTATGTTAGTGATTCTGGCGAACAGCGTATGCAAATGCGCCAAGAGCTTGATCAACTAAAACAACAAATTGAAAAATTAAGAAAACAAGCGCCAGTTTGGTTTGCTGCACAAGATGCTTTAACGCAACTGTGTGAACAAACGCATCAATCTTTTGAAACAAGCAATCAAGTTACTGAATATATGCAACAGTTACTTGAGAAAGAGCGTGAAGCCACGGTTTTGCGTGATGAAACCGCTGCTCGCAAACAGCAAATTGAAGCTCAAATTGAACGATTAAGTCAGCCTAGTGGGGCTGAAGATGGCCGATTAATTACTTTAGCAGAACGCTTTAACGGGGTTTTATTATCGGAGATTTACGATGATATCACTTTAGATGATGCGCCTTATTTCTCAGCATTATATGGACCTGCGCGCCATGCGATTGTGGTACAAGATCTCAGTGCGATCGAAGAGCAGTTAGCTTCTTTAGAAGATTGCCCGGAAGATCTCTATTTTATTGAAGGTGATCCACAATCCTTTGATGATAGCGTGTTTAATGCCCAAGAGATGGAAAAAGCGGTACTTATTAAAAGTTCAGATAGGCAGTGGCGCTATTCACGTTATCCAGAAATTCCATTATTTGGCCGTGCAGCACGAGAAAACCAGCTAGAAATATTATCCCGTCAACGAGATGAGCTGTCAGAGCTGTATGCTACACAGGCCTTTGATGTGCAGAAAATTCAACGTGCACACCATGCATTTAGCCAATTTGTTGGGCAACATATTTCAGTGGCATTTGATGCCGATCCTGAAGAAGATATTCGCCAATTAAATCAACGTCGTAATGAATTAGAGCGCGAGTTATCACAATATGAAGAGGGCACTCAGCAACAACGTCAGCATTATGCGCAAGCCAAAGAGTCGCTCAATTTATTAAATAAACTCATTCCTCAAGTCAATTTATTATTGGACGAAACATTAATTGATCGTGTTGAGGAGCTACGTGAAGAGCTTTATAACGCAGAAGAGTCAATGCGTTATTTACAGCGTCATGAGAAAGCATTAACTGCATTAGAGCCTATAGCCTCGATTTTACAAAGCGATCCACAAGAGCATGATCAATTAACACAAGATTATCAATACGCAAAAGAAGAGCAGCAACGTTATCAACAACAAGCATTTTTGCTGGTGGAAGTGGTTCAGCGTCGTCCACATTTTAGTTATAGCGATGCGGTTGAAATTGTCAGTGAAAATAACGATCTTAATGAAAAATTACGTCGTCGTTTAGAAATGGCTGAAACAGAGCGAGCGACAGCGAGAGAGTTATATCGTCAACAGCAGGCACAATGTGATCAGTTTAATCAAGTACTAGCCTCACTAAAAAGTTCTTTTGATACCAAATCAGAACTATTAAGAGAGCTTGAGCAAGAGATGAAAGAGACTGGCTTGCAAATTGATGCGGGTGCAGAAGCGCGAGCCAAAGAGTTACGTGATCAACGTTATGCTGCGGTGAGTGCTAACCGTACGCGTATTAGCCAACTTGAGCGTGATATTGCGCTTAGTGAAGCTGAACGTGAAAATATGGCGAAGAAAATTCGCAAATTAGAACGTGATTATGGCCAAATGCGTGAACACGTCGTCAGCGCTAAAGCCAGTTGGTGTGCTGTTATGCGCTTAGTGAAAGAAAATGGTATGGAGCGCCGTTTACATCGTCGTGACTTTGCCTATCTTTCAGCGGATGAGTTACGTTCAATGTCGGATAAGGCGCTAGGTGCGTTACGTCAGGCTGTGGCGGATAATGAATATTTACGGGATGCATTACGTCGCTCTGAAGATGCAAAATACCCTGATCGCAAAGTCCAATTCTTTATTGCGGTTTACCAACATTTAAGAGAACGTATTCGACAAGATATTATCAAAACCGATGATCCGGTTGATGCTATCGAACAGATGGAAATTGAATTAGCTCGCTTAACCGAAGAGCTAACCAGTCGTGAACAAAAACTGGCGATCAGCTCTCGCAGTGTGGCAAATATTATTCGTAAAACTATCCAACGTGAACAAAATCGCATTCGCATGCTAAATCAGGGCTTACAAGCGGTTTCCTTTGGTCAGGTTCGTGGTGTACGGTTAAACGTTAATATTCGTGAAAGCCATCAAATCTTACTGGATGTATTATCGGAAGAAGAAGATAGCCAATATCAAGATCTATTTAAAAACCAAAACCTAACCTTCTCTGAAGCGATGGCAAAACTGTATCAACGCTTAAATCCACAGGCTGATTTTGGTCAGCGTATGCCACAAACGGTGGGTGAAGAGCTACTTGATTACCGTAACTATCTTGAGATGGAAGTTGAAGTTAATCGTGGGCCAGAAGGTTGGTTAAAAGCAGAAAGTGGTGCGCTATCAACGGGTGAAGCCATTGGTACAGGTATGTCTATCTTAGTGATGGTGGTTCAAAGTTGGGAAGAAGAATCACGACGCTTAAGAGGAAAAGATATTTCGCCTTGTCGTTTGCTCTTCCTTGATGAAGCCGCACGTTTAGATGCGAAATCTATCGCAACCCTATTTGAACTGTGTGAACGACTTGATATGCAACTTATCATTGCTGCACCAGAAAATATTAGTCCAGAAAAAGGCACAACTTATAAATTAGTGCGTAAAGTCTTTAATGGAAGCGAGCATGTTCATGTGGTCGGATTAAAAGGCTTTGGGCAACAAAGTGAAAAAGATAACATCTCATCCGAAAATGTTGCAAAAATAACAGAATAATTGATGTGATCATTTTTGATCATCTCAGATAACAACAGCACTATCTGCTTTCGTGGATAGTGCTTCTTTTTTTTCAAAGTGTTAGATAGATCAAAAAATGAAAGTAAACTAACAAAAGAGTACCAGCCTAAATAAAATAACGTGCGCTATATCTCATTTAAATGTAATTATGATGTTTATTATTATCACCTTCTGTGATTAATATAAAAATTAAAGGAAAGAGAATGCGTAAAGTCACACTTACTCTTAGTGCAATTGCGTTGGCGTTAAGTTTAAATGGCGCAGCAATGGCAAAAGTTCATATGCCAGAAGTTGTTAGCCCAGGGGTTACTGTTACTGAACTTGCACATCAGCAACCAATTAAATGGGTTTCTGTTGCAGAAATTGAAAAAAGCTTAGAAGGCCAAGCACCAATGGCGGTAGGTTTTGATATTGATGACACCGTTCTGTTCTCAAGCCCAGGCTTTTATCGTGGTAAACTGGAATATTCTCCAAACGATTTCAGTTATCTGAAAAACCCAGAATTCTGGGAAAAAATGAACAACGAATGGGATAAATTCAGTATGCCTAAACAAGTCGGTATCGATCTTGTTCAGATGCACTTAAAACGCGGTGATACTGTTTATTTCATTACCGGTCGTACACAGACTAAAACAGAGACTGTGACTAAATATGTTCAAGAAGGTTTAAATATTCCTGCAGACAAAATGCAACCTGTTATTTTTGCCGGTGACCAACCTGGCGCAAATAACAAAGTAAGCTGGATGCGCGATCACAAACTGAAAATTTACTACGGTGATGCAGATGCTGATATCGCAGCAGCTGATGAGCTAAATATCCGTGGGATCCGTATCTTACGTGCTGCTAACTCTTCTTACCAGCCGTTACCTAAAGCGGGACAATTTGGTGAAGAAGTGGTTATCAATTCAGAGTACTAATCTGTCTCTGTGCTGTTGACCTTTATTTGTTAGGCGTAGGAAACTACGCCTTTTTTATTTTGGGTTTCTTTATAAAACAAAATAGAACCATATGATAGATTAAATCTATATACTTTCTATTTGAATATTTATTGTGCACGGTATTGTGAGTGTTTAGTATTTATACTCTTATTTAATATAAAAAGTGTATTAAACATCTTTTTATGATGATTTAAGTGCCTATTGTTGAAAAGATTTTATAAAACTTTACAAATATTAGTTTATTCCTATAAAACTCTTTGTCTAACTCATCTAATATTTTACGATAGCAAAATAATAACAAGGGATGAGGCACTGAGGACTATGGCGCAACAAGCAATTAAAAGAGCAATAACATATTCGGTCGTAATAGGCACACTTCTCTCAGGGCATAATGTTATTGCCTCAGAAAGTGAAACGCCACCGCTATTCACATCAGAAACACCTGCATTAGTACCCGTATTCACAGAAGACGTGGCAACACAAGATACATTAAATTCACCATCAGTGAGTAAGCAGGACGTTAGCACTAAACTACAATCTTGGTTACCAAGCGAATATAAACCACTTTACTTTAAGCAACTCGTGGATGTTTATCAAAGCAATGATTTAGCACTGATTTGGCAAGATGAACAAATTACAAAACAACTAGAGCAGCAACTGGCAGAGGTTGCCTTAACTGGAATTCAACCACAATTTGGACGTTGGTTAACGCTATTAGAAACAGCACAATTAACGCCAGAAGCACGAGATATTATTTTATCTGACGCTTTTTTAGGTTATATCAGCTTTGTTGAACAGATTAATCAATCAGGAACAACACTGTTATATCGCGCTGCGATACAAGCATTACCGGCACCAACTGTGCAAGCTGTCGAGCATTTCCAACTCAATCTACAACAAAATACCTTAGGGCGCTTTGTCGTCTCCTTTGCACCCTCACACCCTTACTATCCATTAATGAAAGAGGAAGTGCGCAAACAGCTTCATCAAGAGGTTATTTGGCCCGTCATGGAAGGGAAAAATTCATTAAAGCCAAACCAATCGGCAGAAGAAGTTATTGCATTAAGACAAATATTGCGTAACTTAAATTTACTGCCTCAATTGGCTGAAAATGAGCAAGAAGTAGCAACAACGATTTATGATGAGCCTTTAATTGCTGCTGTGAAATCGTTTCAAGCGGCCCATGGATTAGAAACTGACGGTATTATTGGTAGACAGACGCGTAATTGGTTAAATATGACACCAATACAGCGTGCTGGAATTATGGCATTAAATATACAGCGGTTACGTTTAACCCCACCTATTGGTGATACTGGAATTTGGGTCAATATTCCTGATTACTCCCTCTATTTTTATGCTAATAATCAACTGATTTTAGATTCAAAAGTGATTGTTGGTCGACCAGATAGAAAAACCCCCATTATGAGTAGTGCGCTTAATAATGTTGTGGTTAATCCGCCTTGGAATGTACCTACTAGTATGACGCGTAAAGATATAGTTCCAAAAGGAAAGGCTGATCCTAGTTATTTTAGCCGTAAAGGTTATACGATTTATTCAGGGTGGGGGAATGACGCTTATCCAATCAATCCTTATGATATAGATTGGGAAAACATCTCTGCGGCTAATTTTCCATATCGCATTTGGCAAGCCCCTGGGCCAACTAACTCCCTAGGCCGATATAAATTTAATATGCCAAACTCTGAAGCGATTTATCTGCATGACACACCAAACCACAATTTATTTACTAAAAATATGCGAGCAATTAGTTCAGGTTGTATTCGTGTGAATAAAGCGGCGCAATTAGCGACGATATTATTAGGTGATGCAGGATGGAAACAAGATAGAATTGATGCAGCCTTAAAACGAGGTTCAACACAATATGCACCAATTCCAGAACGTATCCCTGTCTATTTATATTATCAAACAGCTTGGGTAGCAGAAGAAAATGCCCCTCAATATCGAGCAGATATTTATAATTATGACCAAAGCATTAATAATGCAACCTCTTTTTTAGAGAATATTAAGAAATATTTGTAATAGAACAGATGGCTAACAACAATAAAGAGTAAGCATTATGCTTGCTCTTTATTTTTTATAAAAATCAGTAAGATAAAATAATTTTATTCAGTTTTATTAATAAATTTTAAAAAATAGCTATTATTTTTAATCTATTTTTAGAAATAGCATTAATATTAATAAAATGTTAATTGCTAACACGGCTATTATTAATAATAAAACATAAACTTTTATAAAATAATATCAATGATATGTTTACAAATCTATACAAACAATAAGCAACAATTCAAGAAAAATATTGTCATAATAAAGGTCTGTTCTTCCTTCTATCATTATTTTGAGTGTAGCTATCATGGATATTGTTGATTCACATCGTCGTAAGTGGTTAGGCCTTGGTATGGCTGCTGTTGGTTTAGGTTTACTTCCCTCACATGCATTTGCATCATTAGCAACTCCCCGACCGAAAATTCTTCGCTTTAATAATTTAAATACTGGTGAAACTATTAAAGCCGAGTTTTTTGATGGTAAACGTTATAATAAACAAGAGCTTGCTAGACTAAATCATCTTTTTAGAGATCACCGTCAAAATAAAGTTAAAACTATCGATCCAGCCTTATTTGATCAAATCTATCTGTTACAGGTGATGTTAAACAACAATAAAGCCGTTGAACTTATTTCGGGTTATCGTTCACTCGCGACTAATAATCATCTACGTCAACACACCAGCGGTGTTGCGAAAAAAAGCTATCATACCCGTGGTCAAGCAATGGATTTCCGTTTAGTAGGTACTGATTTATCTAAAGTACGCCAAGTAGCACTAAGAATGAAAGCGGGAGGAGTGGGTTATTATCCACGAAGTAATTTTGTTCATATCGATACAGGACCCGTGCGCTCATGGTAATCTATGTAATAAATAAATAGATATAGATTAAGAAAGCGCGGAGTAAGCTATGATGTATCACATTATACCTGTGACAAATTATATGCAAAATTGCACCCTTATCTGGTGTGATGATACCAAAGAAGCGGCCATTGTTGATCCCGGTGGTGATGTCGAAACATTAATTGCAGAAATTGAACAACGTCAATTAAAGTTGACTAAAGTGCTATTAACTCATGGTCACTTTGATCACGTAGCAGGAACAGCTCAAATTGTTGAGCATTTTCATGTGCCTGTTTATGGGCCACATAAAGATGATAACTTCCTTATTGAAGATTTAGAACAACAGTGTCGTATGTTTAACTTCCCCAGTGGAAAATCTTTTACGCCTGATCAATGGTTAAATGAAGGGGATACTGTCACTATTGGTAAAACCATTACTTTGTCGGTTTTACATTGTCCGGGCCATACACCGGGTCATATTATTTTTGTTAATCACCAAAATAAACTTATCTCGATGGGAGATGTATTATTTCGTGAAAGTATTGGTCGTACTGATTTCCCTCGTGGTAATCATGCCGATCTGATTGCCTCTATCAAAAATAAAGTATTACCACTAGGTGATGATTATCTATTTATCCCCGGCCATGGCCCTATGTCTAATTTAGGTCATGAGCGTCAATATAATCCTTTCTTACAAGATGAAATGCCCATTTGGTAATTTAAAATAAAACAAACTCTTTAAGCCCTTTATATTAAAGGGCTTTTTTATAGATGAAAAATTAAAAATGATATCGCTCATCGTCGGTAAAATTAAATATTTTTGCTGATACTATAACCTGATGTTCCTGCACAAATATGGTTCCAAGAGATACTTTCATATCGAATAGTAATATCTTCATAAGGCTGGGCATCTGCATGCGTCAGTGAATTAGGGTAATGTGCTGATATATTGGTAATGCTGGCTTTTGTTAGCTTAATGGTATAAAACTTTTCTTGATTGCCGTTTGAACTTGTTCTATAGAATTCTAGCTCGCACTCTAATAATTCATTATTTGTTATTGCAACCCCAAGTAAGGGTGAAGATTTATCTATAGGTTTTGAAATTACCACAGGAGAATGATTTAAATTTTGTGCTCGAGTTAAATCATAATCAAATGAATACACAAATATCTGATCTTCATGTCCGTGCTGATATTTATTGCCTATAGATCCTAAAGTAGAGCACCCTTTAGATATATCACCTTGAGATTTCCCTATTATCTTTAAATATATTGAATTAGCCATTATTTATAACTCCTTTTTGATATTTCTTCATATGATATTATCAACTTTATAAACACTTTTATTATGTGCCATAGTTAATACTGCTAATTATTAAATCATTGATTTATAGCCCCTTAGTGGTGAAGGAGATAAATACCAAGTGGTGTTTTTCTGATCATTGAGTGTAACTGACATTTCCAATAACATATTTTCAGATAAACAGAATGGGAAAAAATGGTAAAGATGTGTAGTAAAGACAAAAGCTTCACCTCTATTTTCATATTGTGTTTCGTCAATGAATAGCGATAAAGATAAACAACGATAGGGTTTACCTTTTAAAATATAGTCATATAAATGTGTTTTTAGTTCAACGAGTCCATTTAATAATCGCTCACATTTTCGAGTGATCTGCCTATCAGTATCTCGGTAAAGAATATAATCAGAAATCATATGTTTAATAGTATCTAATGACATTAACATTGAACCATTAGCACTGTAATGAGATAACAATTTCCAAAAATGGTGATTATTTACAATAGGTGGATAACAAGATGATAATAATGTGATATTTCCCGTTTTTACTGCATCAGGCATTTTTTCGCTGTGTTTATTTAATAGACCTAACTCATTTCTTTTATATTGTTCAAAGCCAATATAAACACATGCAAAATGTAAACTAGGCGGTGTGACCATAGGATCACCTTTATTATCAAAGAAATTCAAATAATAAAGTGTATGCCCAGTAATATTTTTCTCCATTGTTAATGAATAGAAAATGGCTTTATGAAATTGGGGCATTAAACGAGAGGCGGCGGTTAATTCTGTCGTAGGATAAAAATGACAGTATATGCCACGCGCTAGCTCATGAGGCTCTAGTGATAACTCAATTTTATCAAGATCAGCCAAATAGTGATGGGTTGGAATAGGGAGTAAATAACTTGATTTATTCTTTTTAAAATCAATTAAAAGTGTATGTTTTGCTTCACTATCAATCGCTGGAGCACAGTTTAAAAAAAAGCTCTGATTACACTCTTCTTGAGTTAAAGGAAGTTGCTGACTGAAATAGATATTCACAACAAACCGCTGCTGTTGTTTCCAATCTAATTGAGTCACTATTTGTGGTATATCTAACTCAATAAAATGGTGAACATGGGGTAAATAAAGACCTTCTAATAAACGTTGTGGCGCAGAAAATGAGTTATTTTTCTGTGGGAAGATTTTATAGTCATTGCCAATTTTGGGTTCAAAAGCATAATTAAGAGGATCGCCTTCATAACGTTCACCGTTATGTACCACCTCAATTTTTTCAAAGTATTGACTAAATGCGAGTAATAAAATGTCTGAGGTGGTTTTATTTTCCCCTAAAAAAACATTAAGTGCATTTGTTTGAGTTAATTCCACATCACCACGATATAATATTTCAAGAGAGATACAAGAGTGGTTTGGATGCTGAGTAATTTTTCTATCCAAAATGCTATAAGGCATGATGGTGAAATTATGGCAGAAACTAAATTGTGCCCCGTTGTCGCCAATCACCAAATGTTTTTCATTAATCTCCATGGGATAGGGGAGAATTTCACTTTGGTCAATTTGGATAATTGTTGTGGATGGTAGCCCTTTAATGGCTTGGGAATTTAGTCGTTGCAGTAGGGGTAATGTGATCTCAGGAAAAGCATCATCAATTTTATCTTGTAAACGAGCAGATAAAAAAGCAAAGCCTTCTAAGAGATAACTTGTTTGTGGATCTTGAGGATCAAGTACGCTCGCTAAATGTGGCGCTTTATCTGCATACTCACTGAACAGTTTTTGTAAGTACTGCTTTTCTTTAATATATTTAATTTCACTCATGATCTAATCCAAAAGATGAATATGAGCCAGGTTTTAAACCTTGTTGTTCAGCTTGTTTTTGTAAATCATAATAACGAGCTAATAACCCATTAATTTTATTATCAATATTATTGAGAGTTGCAGGAGAAATAGGTTGCCCTGTTTCAATTTGTACAGCGAGTTGTCGCAGTTTTTCTTCGATTGGCTCAACTTTATTGTGCTGCTTTTGAATATCATAAATTGCCGTTTTTAGATAAGAGAGTGTAAAACTGCCTCTATTTCGTTCTTGCTGAACTATTTTATTAGAAAGTTGTTGTAATAATGTCGCGGTTTCAGACCAGCTATCATTAATTGGCATATTCTCTAAGCGCGTTTGATAAAGATTTTGCCAATTACGTGTAAAATAAATTTGCTCTGCATCTGTAGGCCAAGCGTTTTTGGCTTTTTCTTGCATCGTATCAATTAGCCGTAAATTAGAAAGAGGAGAACGTTTTTCTAATAATGCTAAATGATACTCGTAGCTATTTAACTGTGGTTTAAACAACCATTTGGCAGCCGCACCTTCAGGTATTGAAGTAATCGCATTCATCTCTTGTTTTAAATAGAGATGTACACCAAATCCAACGGCTAAAAACAGTATGCAACTGAGCACACAGCCCCATATAAAACCTCGGGTCGCACTCATTTTTTTTGCTACTACAGTGAAAGAAGAGGCGGGTTGAGGCGTTTCAATCACAAAAGTGGGGGCTGCTTTGTCCGTTGTTTTCGACGGTTGTTGAATACAGACTAATGGCGGTACGCTAACGGGTTCAGCACTATCTTGTTGCGTCTGTTTTTCTTGCTTTTCAATTTGTTTGGCTAAGTTTTGGAAAAAACACAGTAAGTTTTCAATTTTAGGCAGTTTTTCCCAAGTTGTTTTAGCCAGTTTATCGATTATTAACTGTAACGCGCGCTCTGAACGATAGATTAATCGTAGATCTTTTGCTTGATAGGATTGTTGTCTTAATAAAGCGCTGGCTTTGGTATTAAACCAGTTTAATACCTCTGTACGTTGGTTTGGCTTTTCCGGCCACAGGCTATCCCAATAAGTCACAATAACATTTGCTAATAACTCACATCCTTCAGTAAAACCGCTTAAACCATGCTGTTGTAATCTTGCAATGGTATAGTAAGCACCGCTTTGTAGGTCGATACCATGATTTTTAAATAGGGATAAGCAAAGTGACTCAATAAGTGTCCAACTTATTTCTGGTCGAGCAGGGTGGCTCAATTTATTAAATTCGGTTTTCAGGGCAATAAATTCAGGGGTATCAAGTGGAGATCCCCCAATTTTAATCACTAAACTTTCTGATTTCATCGCACTCAACATCCTTTTATTCCCCCACTATAAAGTGGGGGAAATCACATTAATAAAGCGTTTCAGGTAAACGGAATTTTGTGAATAATCCACCGAAGAAAGGATTATTAGATTCATCAACTATAACTCGATAAGTCATATCACCACCGTCGATTGTGAAGCGAATATCGAATGAGTTAGATTTGATATTGATGAGTTTTGCATTATCAACTAATCGCATTTGTGCCCATGGCCCAGAGAAACTGATTGAACGTGGTGATTTATCACCGGAAAGAGGCACTAAAGTCAGTTTACTTTCAATATTGGAACGCATTGAGTTTGGCCATACCAAGTGTGTCACATGGCTGCGACTATGAGCGTAATCAATCAATTGTCCATCAAGATTTAAGATGCTACGACGCTTATTACCACTTAATGACAGTGGCTCAATAGCATATTGTGCTTCTAAATTACCTTGGGCATTAAAGAAGGTTTCTCTAATACGATTGGCTATTTCAATTTGTGCTAATACATCAGCGCGGATCAATGATTGGCTATCACTATCGTTGACTAAGTTATTCTCAACGAATAAACGCAGATTTTGTTGATAGAAGCTATCTAATGTTCCATTTGGTTTGAAGAAACGTTCAAATTCACTTAAAGGAACATCTTGTTTAGCTGCTGGGTTAAATGGATAGCGACCGGCAATATAAGTATTGTATTGTTTGACAACATTTTCATTCCATTCTACTTCCATATAACGAATAGCTTCTTTTTGGACCACATTCCATGCTTGCACTGATAACTCATCGACCCAGCGGTTAAGCGGCTCTGGTAATGTTTTCGCCATTTGTGATAGCTCAAAAATAGCGTCGCGATTATTATCGTTTAAGCGCATCGAAACTGCTTTAAGCGCCGCTTTCCCCGGCACTGGAGAGTTTTGGATCCCCAATAGGTAACGATGTAAGTCATTTAGTTTTTGATTCAGATTCTGTAAATTTTCCCCTTGGTTACTGACTAATATCTCAGTTTGAGGAGTAAAATCGCGATCTAAGCGGGTTAATAAACGGTAAGATGGCTCAGCCATCAGTGTTTTTTGTTCATCAAGTGGTAAATTTTCATCAATAGTTGGAATAACCGTGTTATCACGTAGAACTTGTAATGCTCGGCGTAATGGTTGTTCACCACTAATAATTTGCTCAAGAGCGGTAATTTCATCTTGTATTGAATCAAATTGACGAATTTCTAAATTGCTCATGGCATTACGCCATTGAGCCGTATAGTCACTAAGATATTGTTCACTGATTTGACGCTGAATTTCTTTACGATCACTTTCACTATATTGTGTGTTGGTGGTTAGATTAAGAACCCAAGCATCAAGTAATGTTAGCTCGACCAATTTATCATTTTGGCGGATAAAATAGTTTAATAACCCTGAGCGCGTTAAGAATTGTGGAATTTCTAATTTATCATCATCAATAGCCGTAAAGACCGTATTAAAACTTGGGCCAATTTGATGTTGTAAATTTAAAGGCGCTGAAAGCTCTTGATTAGCCTTTAAGCGTAAGGCTTGATATACACGCTGATAAAGTGACAATACACTTAACTCTGCTTGTGCATTTTTTATAGGTCCAGCAAAAGGCATAAAGGCTTTAGTGGCTGAAATAAATCCTTTTTCACGCTCTTGTTTCCAATCTGTGTGCTCAAGGGCATAGCGCAAATGGGCTTTTAGTTGCAGTTGTTTTTCACGTTGACCAGTGAACAGTTGGCTCCAATAATCGGCCATAAAATCTTCTACCATGCCATTATTACGGCCACTTTTATCTTCTAACATGCGCATAATACGCAATATCTCTAACTTATCTTCACTTCCTTTGTCGGCACTGTTAAGTTCATTTAACAACCCAGACATAACCGCAGGTAAAAAGCGATCGGTGAGTAGTTGTAAATAGACTTGTTCAACTTGTGGGCCAACTTTTTGACCTTGGTAAAGACCCATATCAGAAAAGAGCACATTTTTATCACGATGATTACCATAAGCTAAGGTTGCTTCACGTAATGGATTGAGCACCGGTAATTGTAGGCTACCATCAGTATCTTTCTGAGTATTGTTCTCAATAGCACGGAATGCTTTTACCTCATTAAGAACGTTTTCTCCAGCACGATAGTTTTTGTCGTAATAGTGGCTCCAACCATTCCAAATTGCGATTAAGCCGACAAAGCTAACAGCAGTGGTGACTAATAGGCGAGTCCGATGTTTTTTAACCCAATAATGGTTTTCTGCTGCAATATTAGGCTCACTAAATAGCACTTGACTAAATAATTGGGTAGTAAAATAAGGGTGGCTATCATTAATTGGCCATGTAGTAAGAGGTGCTGTCGGTAAATGATATTGTTCGGACGCTGTTTGGCTAAACACATCATCGATTTGACCGATTTGCAATGCAGAAGTTAAATAAACCCCTCTTAAACAGATATTATGTTGCTCATTATTGATGAGCAATGCATCAATTAATGTGCATACAGAATGTTGTAACCCTTCAATTTGGCGCACGAAACTAAATAGATCACTACGCTGGTTACCTTCTGCTCTTTGTAGCATCATTTCTGGTAATGCGCTGTTCATTTGGCCTACCCATTGTGACCAAAAATGATTTAATTCCTTTTTCCAATTACTTTTTGCTTTCTGGTTGAAAGAAACACCTAATACTTCATTACGTTGTTGAACATCTAATGATTGATACATTGAGTCAAAACCACGTAATAGATCTAGCTTGGTTAAGACGATATATAAAGGCAAGCGACTATTAAATGTCATGCGTATTTCTTCAATACGCATTTGTAAATCAGCAAGTAGCTGACTATTTTGCTCCTTACTATTGGTTAATAACGATAGGGTATCGACAGTTAAGACGATGCCATTCATTGGTTGTCTTGGGCGATTAGTTTTGATCCAATTGAGTAAATCGCCCCACAAACGGTGATAAAGTTGAGGCTTATCAGCCTGATTTGCCGGCTGGGTTAATAGATCACCATTAGGGACAAAAAGTACAGCATTGTCGGTTAATAGACATTGAATATTTAATGCAATATTTTGTTCGTTAACAATATTGTCGCTAGGCGCAATATCTAATGGGTTTACCGTATTTTTTAATAAGCTATGCTTTCCACTTTGGTTAGCTCCTAAAACAAAATACCAAGGGCGTAAATAAACCGCTTTAGTATGACCATTTAAGTGACGAATAAATTGTGATTTCCAATAGTTTAAATAACGTTTTTGAAAATCAAGATCTTGTCTTACCGGATCAACTACAGCCAATTCGACATCAAGTTTTAATGCTTCCAATTTTTTAACTCGACGCCATGTTGCTAGACCAATCCAACTCACAACAAGCAATACAATAACGACGGTTGCTAACCAACGTGTGGTGACCTCGCTAAACGGTATGGAATCTTGATAACGAAATGTTGGCCCCCACCACCAGATCCAAATAATGAGCAAAGCGGGAAGTAATGCCAATAAAAATAGCAAAAAGGAGGCAATTTTAGATTTATCAGCAAAAAAGAGTTTTTTTACCGAACTCGTAATGTTTGAAATGGAGAAAACCGGTAATTTCATTATTATTGATCCCTATCCATAGTCATTGTTATTTCTGTCTTTTTGTCTATTTTTTGCATGAGTTGTCGTATTAAGTTGGGTTCCCAATCTGCAAGTGAATAATGTGAGGCAGAGGTATTAAGTTGTTGGTATAACTGTGTAGCCATATAATCCATACCTGACAATTCAAATAGTTGTGCAGACAATAATTGTCCATAAAATCTATCTCTAGGCTCTGATCTGCTAGCAAGGTTTAATTCAATAAGCTTCAGGGCTGCTTCAAGACCTTGTTGCTCATAACATTGCAAGACCTCTTGCTCTAGGATTGCAGTATTCGTATTCGATGGTGGCAATTGACCGTTTTCAGTTTGGTTATATTGCTCTAACCACTGTTGTACACTTTCAGGAAAGAAGGGTGTCATATCCGAAAAGTGCAAGTTAACAAGTTCAGGAAGACGTGCTAAAAAAATACGTAACTCTTCAATAATGCCACTTTCTACTTCCCCATAACCTAATTTAGCTGCTACTTGTGCAGCTAAAATATGGCCTTCTAACCAGTAAGGAGAGAGTGAGAGACTCTGTTCAATATTGTTTAATAGCGTAATGGACGCTTGAGTCAGTTGAGCTTTGTAATCCATTACACGGTCAATTGATACGGGGGCTAAAGGCGTTTTACCTTGAGCATTAGCTTGAGGTAAGACCGTAATAGCGTGCCAAATTGCATAACGCCGTATACGATATCCTACTGAACTTTCAGGGGCTTGTTGGCAGATAACATCAGCTACTTGAAGTAATGTTTGTTTCCATTGTCTTTCATCTTGATGGTTAACGTTAATAGTTGGTGTTAAGCTATTTTTTGTCGGTGTTTCTATAGACTCGCTAACCGGCGGAGTCTGTACTTTTTCTTCTTTCTCGACAGGTGAAGCAACAATAATCGGCGCATCGTTATTTTCAATACGATTATAATCTCTGCTTAAATCATCAATTTGTTCTGCAAGTGCCGGGCTTTGTTCATGCCAAAATTGCGCTAGAAAGGCGAACGAGCCTAGAATATCATCACGCATCGTACTGTTGGCTGCATGACAAAAACTCTCACTCGCTGTTTCAAAACGTTTCAAAACTTGATTGGCTAAACGTGATTTCAATTTCATATTGGTTGGGTAGCAACTTTGCCAATATTGACGATTAAAATCAGTTAGGATCTGTGCTGCCAATACTAATTCTTTTGGCTCTCCAGCATGCTGTAAAGTACGTAATAAATGGACTAAGATCCGAAAATCTTTAGTCTGCGTTTCAAATAGGTGTAAACAGCGACGCTGGATCTCTTTAATATCTAATTGACCATGACTAAGTGAGCCGAACTTTATCATTTCACTGTCAATATATTCCCAGTCGGCATCATTATCATTGACAGCACTACTGACTTGCTGTTCATCAAGCGCTGTCAGTAGCTGTTGTTTCCATGCATAAGAAGTATTGTTCATCATGATTTCTACCAGTGGCAAGCCGCTCTTAAAGGGATTATTTGTTGTGAAATACCTGAAATATTGAAGGTGAGTTTTTCGTTATTAGATAATTTCAATGTCAATCTTTCAGCATTTAACAAGCGTTGAATTTCATCTATGCCCGGTATACCGCGGCTTGATTCCAATACATAACCGTTTTCACGTAAAAACCATTCTGCAGTAAATTGTGTTTTATCCGTTGAAACCATCACACTGCCAGCATCTTGTTTTGTTGGCAGGATAATTTGCATCCGAGTAATGTTATCAATACAGCTCAGCATTAAGATGGGGCGAGGCGGTTGAAAGCCAATCGCTGGAATGGTCATTAATACGGGATAATCACCGGTTTCTGGTACTGAGACGAGAAAACCTGCACTGTTTCCCGTCCGTTTCATTTCATGCTCTGTTGCTTGGCGCCATGTTTTACCCATTTGAGTAACATCAGGCAGTGCATTGGAGGAAGATGTTGAAGAAAGCGCAATTTTGTCATAACAATCTAAACGAATTAGCTGAGATGATTCCAAACGGCATTGAGTTAATTCCTCAATCATTTTCTGATTAAGATTATTTTCGGCCTTTCCCGGTGAAGTGAAGAGTAAAGGGAGTAATGTGCAGAAAAAGATTTTCAATACGTTCATTTTATACTCCGTATTTCTTCAATTTATATATTAACGCTCGTTTAGAAATACTAAGCTGTTCTGCCATGGCGTTAATATCTCCTTTCAATTCTTGCTGTTTATCTAATAAAATTTCTTTTTCATAATTTTCTATAGCAACTTCTAAATCATTAACTCCTTTGATTTGTATGGTAGGAAGTGCAATAGTCGCTACAGATGCGGTTAATTTATCTAACGTTTCATTAAGCGTGGTTTCTTTTTCCCTTTGTAATTGATTGATATATTGCAAGTAAGAGATTTTTTGTTGCATATTTGATAATTCAAAAAGATGCTTTAATTGATGATTAAATAGTTCACAATAAATAGGGAAAATACCTTGCTCGATATTTTCTAGCTCTTCAGCTTGCCCTAAAAGAATAATCGTGCCGCATGCTTTATGGTTAACATCATAGATAGGCAAACTATACAATCCAGTGTTCACCGGAAGCTGTGAAATAAAACCGCGCATAGCAGCATTATTAATATAACTACCTTGTTGTAAGTTTTGCCAAAATACAGGTTCACCCTTAAATAGCAGTTGAATTAAAGGGTGATCTGCATCGGTAATATCGGTATCTAAAAAATGGCTTTGCACTTGAAGCGTTAAGTCGATATTCCAACTTTCCAATTTATTTTCAGCTTTATTCATTAACGAAATAATTAACCCACTCAGTGAGCTACGAAAAAAGCTATATTTTAGAAATTGAACAGCTAGCGTCTCTACATCATGACATTCTAGTAGTGCAAGCGCATTTTTTAGTCTCGCTTTCATTGCTTAATTAACCTCCGCAATAAACTCATCATTTTCAGTCGCTAAGCGGATATGAGAGATAGCTTCATTACGTGCACTATATTGTAGAAGTAATAAAGAAAGAGGCGGCAATAACGCACCATCAATAATAGATTCCAAAATACGCGCACCATTTTCAGCACGAGAAGCTCTGCGTAAAATTTCCGTAGCAACACTCTCTTCTACATTGATTTCTGCGTTGAAACGCTGTTTTAACAGGTTAATAAGACGAGCTAATTTGCCATCAACAATTTGTCGTAAAACCTCGGCAGGCAACGGTAAATAAGGGATCACTTCCATTCGAGCAAGTAATGCCGGTTTAAAGAAAGTTGTTAATTCAGGGTAGAGTGCATCTTCTAGTTCGTCCGGTTTATCCGCGTAAGCAGTAATGACATGGTCACCTAAATTAGAGGTGAGGAAAAATGCGATATTTTTACAATCAATGACTCGTCCTTCTCCATCGGCTATCTCTCCTTTATCAAAAGCTTGATAAAATAGATTTAGCACATCAGGATGCGCTTTCTCTACTTCGTCGAGTAAAACAACTGAGTAAGGTCTTTTACGAATAGCTTCTGTTAAGATCCCTCCTTCACCATATCCCACATAACCGGGAGGTGAACCAATAAGGCGAGAAACAGTATGTTTTTCTTGAAACTCAGACATATTAATAGTCGTGAGATATTGTGTGCCACCGAACATTAATTGGGCAATTTGGATAACCGTTTCTGTTTTACCCACGCCACTAGGACCTGCTAATAAGAACGCCCCCAGCGGTCGACCCGGTCGACGTAAATCAGCCCGCGCTGTAAGTAAATGTTTGTGTAAACATTGAATGGCTAATGATTGGCCTTTGATACTCTCTTCCAAGTAGGTAGGCAACTCAGTGACAATTGATAATGCATCTTGTGATAATCGATTTAATGGTACTCCGGTCCATTCAGCAATTACCGCCGCAATTTGTTTTTTATCGACGTGAGGCGAAACCAGTAAATGCGTGTCGTGTAACTGAGCAAGTTGTTTATCTAATTGTTGTAGCTGTTGCTTTAATTCTTCAGATGAGCAGGGGGGCTGTGTTGCTATTTTTTCATCATTATCTTCAGCATTATCTTCAGCATCTTCTGCTTCACTATAAGTTCTTATATCACTTACCACTTCATTATTTGCAACATCATTTGCGACATCGTCATTAGTCGCTTCGGTAGCATTATTAAGTAATGTTGCTCGTAAGGTAATAATTTGAGATACAAGCTCTTTTTGTTGCTCCCATGCTTGCTGTAAATCAGTTGCTTGTTGTTCAATAGCACTTGCTTGTGAGGCTAACGTTTCAAGACGCTCAGAATGATCATCTAAACCTAAATAGTGTTCTCTTTGTAATACATCCATTTCCATATTGATTTGGTGGAGTTCTGTTTTCAAAGAGGATAATGCCTTTGGTGGCGAAGATAGATTAATCGCGGCTCTTGCACAGGCTGTATCTAATACATCAATGGCTTTGTCTGGTAATTGACGTCCAGAGATATAACGTTCACTTAATTCAGCACTGGCTCGTAGTGCTTCATCATCAATAAAGACATGGTGGGATTTTTCATAGATACTACGTAAGCCGCGCATAATGATAATGGCTTCTGCAGATGATGGCTCTTTAACTTGCACTAATTGGAAACGGCGCGCTAATGCGGCATCTTTTTCAAAATATTTTTTGTATTCGCTCCAAGTCGTTGCTGCGATAGTTCGTAGTTCTCCACGCGCCAAAGCCGGTTTTAATAAATTAGAAACATCTAAGCCACCTTGCTGGTTACCTGCACCAATGAGGGTGTGTGCTTCATCAATAAATAGAATGATAGGGTGAGGAGATTGAGTGACTTCTTGCATAATGCCTTTAAAGCGTTTTTCAAATTCGCCTTTGACTGCAGCACCTGCTTGTAATGCGCCTAAATCAAGAGTAAGAAGTTCACAACCTCTTAATTTATCAGGAATCTCTCCGGCAATAATACGTAGTGCTAGTCCTTCAATTAACGCACTTTTACCCACACCGGGCTCTCCGACTACCACAGGATTGTTTTTACGGCGACGGCACAGAATATCAATCATTAAGTCGATTTCATTATCGCGACATAAGACCGGATCTAACTCACCATTTCGCGCTTGTTCAGTCATGTTATGAGTAAATTTCGCTAACAATGAATCAGCAGCAAGGTTACCTTTTTCTGATACTGTTTTTTCGTCAAAAGGCGATTCAGCAGAGCCTTCAGTCCATTGATCAAAATTGAGTTTTAATTGGTCGCGGTTAATCTGCGCAAGCATATCGGCAACAGGTTTCGCAAGATAACGCAAAGGCATTTGTAGTAAAGTTAAAAACAATGCACCAGAGCGAAGTTCACTGTGATTTAGTTCAGTTGACGCTAATAGCCAGCTATCTTTCATCCATTCAACTAATAAGGGTGAAAAACTAGGATAACTTTGTGTAATAACTTGATGTGGCGGAATGTCGATATCTAATAACTCTGATAACGCATTAATATCTAATGCGCTTTTTTGACTGATCATACGAATGTCAGTTAATGGCGTTTCTATCAGTTTTTGTAGAAACTGAGCAATCGTAATTTCAGGTTGCTGGTGGCTTACACAGTAAGCGGCTGCACTTTCTAAGGCATGCTTAGCTATTGGGTGTAATCGATTAACGAGAGTAGAGAGATCAATTTGGATCATAATGCGTCCTAGCCAAGTAAAGTATTAAGTTGTTCCACAATACTGAGTGTTTGATAATTCAGTCTGGATGAATAAATGCTATAAATAATCAACGCGAATACCGCTGTACCTATGAGAATATAGCGAGCCCCTAAACGCTTACCTAAACGATAACGGCTTTGTTGGTTATCACCTTTTTCAAATAGAACTATTGGCTTAGCGTTACCTCTTAGCTGTTGGATCTGTTTTTGTAAGCGTCTTAATAAATGATTAAATTCATCATTTTGTCCCGCAGAGACTTTGTAGCGCCCGCGGTATCCTAGGCATAAACAAAGGTAGATAAATTCAATCAGATCGAGGTAACGTTTAGGTTCACCTAATAATCTTTCAATTAAGACAAAGACTTTTTCACCACCCCATGATTCATTATGAAAATGAACCAGTAATGATTGTTTTACCCAACCATTATCTTGATCCCAGCCTAATCCAAGGGCGGTTTCATCAATAAAAGTACATAGCACATAACGAAATGAAACAATGGCACCTGGCTCGTAACCTTGGATCTGTAATTGTTGCTCAATAGAGGTAATATCCATGACAACTTGTTGGTAAAGCTTTTCTGAAAGTGGGGTTTCAGACATCGCTTTCATGCGCAATACCATGCCTAATAAAGGTGTAGCCGCATCTATCATTGGATTGATGTTGTTTCCTCTTAGCGGCAGTTGGTAATTTTTCTTTGTAATGCGCTCTTCATCATCATGATTCAGTAAAATATCATCAGTCATAGAGTGCTCCATCTCTTATTGCCCATAACTGAATATCGAGATCGGGGAAGTTTCCTGAAACGTGGAATGCGATGTTGCCATCCTGCTGGATCCCTTTCCATTCATTGCCTTGTTGATCAAAATGGAAATAGTTATATCCCGAGTGATAAGGTAATTGTCTTGGTGCAGCCGAAAGTGGTGATAAAGGAACACCCGGTATTTGCACACTAACCAAGCTGCGAATGTTATTGATTGTTGTCACCTTAGTTTGTTGTGGGAATTGGCGACGTAGTTGCTCTTGCGGCATTTGTGATTTCACCGCAATAATAAATTCAGCTCGTTGTAGCAGTTGTTTGTCATGAATGGTTGCTACACGAATACCATGCTCTTGAACTTGTAGCGGGATTGGGATCGCTCTTGGTGTTAAGACAACACTGAGTGCTTCGCGGATACTGGCTATTAATGGAATATAACTTTCTGTTAATTTAGCATGTTGATATTTTGCAATATTTTCAGGTAAACGTGAAGTATTCGTGAATGTCTGTAGTTCACCACAAAGCTCTAATAAATCTCGAAATAGTTTTTCAGGATGGATCACCGGCTCTTGAGCATAATGCGAATAGAGTGGATAAGTGCGATTAAGCACTTGTAACATCATAAATTCTGCCACATCCGCAACACCTTGCTGACCCGGGGCACCAATGCGAGAGGCAATTTGTTTTCCTCTTTCATATAGCGTTCCTTCAAGCTCGGTGAGAAATTGGCTCAATAATGTTGAGGCACGGATATTTAATAGGCTAGGAATATAATCATTATCCAGCGTTAAATTACCATTAGCATTACGCTCTCTAATACGACAGATAGGTAAAGCAACATAGGCATCTAAACCATGTTTACCTTGTTTGAGTATTGGTGTGAGCTGTGCAACATGAATAGCACTGATATCACCATTTTCAGTATGTAAATCACGAATATTTTCGGTGCTTTCGCTGTAGCGAGAAAGTAAACGACTACCGTTATGTTCAGTGGAAATTTCACTGACATTCTCGTTCATTAAAGGAAAAGCCAGATAAATAATACTGCTGTCACTATCAGTAATATTCGTTATATCAATAGGCTGTGGTAGTAAATCTTGGTTTGGTATAGAGAAAATGGTGCCGTCTGGCATAACACCAGAAGCTTCTTTAATACCAATACGACCTAAAGCATATAAATCGTCACTCAATTTTAAGGTACTAAATCCCCAAAAGTGTGAAAAAAAGTTATTTAAAATACTCACCGTCATATAATCTTGATGACGTTGTTGTTGTTGAAAATGTTGAGGTTTGATAAATAGCCCTTCACGCCAGATCACTCTATTTTTAGTTGACATATTAATCATCCTCTTCTTGTCTAAATTCGATTTCATTTTCCCTAATGTGCACTAATAGGAAGTAGTGGCGTCCTTTACCACGCGCTTTGACTATTTTCTTCCATTCTGCTTTATCAGGATCTGAGTAATAGGCAATAATGCCAATGTAACGGTTAGATGGGTCTAACGTCATAGTAGGGAAGGGTTTATATTGGCCAGGTAAAATGGTGTAGTCTTGATGGTCAATATAATTTTTCTTTAGAACTTTCTCTAAGTCACCCTCTTTTGCATCTATCTGATCATGATCAACAGAGCCAAATACTGAATCTTCGTTAAGATAAACAACTTGGATATTTATCGGCGCAGCTTCACCTTCCTGATTAGGATTAATATAGGGCTCCGCAAGGATGGTTAATGCAACGGTAGAGGGCTGATCTTTCGGTTGCCCAACAGGAGTTGAGGGATCTAATAAGATTTTCCCCATTTTACCCGCGGCTTCAAAAGGTTTACTACATCCACTCAATATTAAAAAAGAGCTAAATAACAGTAATATTGAGAAAGTTCTAAGCTGCATATTAAGCTTCCTCTATTCCTTTTCTCAGCGCTCTGTCATAAGCGTGGCTGTATACTTCATAGAATAATTTTTCAAAACCCTGTTGCCGAGATGAAGAGAGTTCTTTGTAATAGTTGTTGTACATTTCCCAAGCCCAGCCATCATTCATTGGTGTGTTATCTGAAGCTCGTCGATACTGAGAAAAGCGGTTTAATAAATGTTCAGGAGAGAATGCTGCCAACATGGTTGATAGTGCGGTTGAAATAGCTTCTTGATTCGCTTGATAATGCAATTGGATGTTGTGCAAGCTTTCTGTTACTGCCGCTGGTGCTGAAAGATGTACAGGGCTACGTTCATCGGTAAACATCAACTTCATTGTCTCTTCATAGCCACTATTAAGACGTAGAGGATTATCTTCAATTGGGCGTAATTGCTTATCTTGTAAGCTTTCTTGTTGTTGTTGCAAAATCAGTAAACCTTCAATAGCCGCTTTGACGGTTTTACCCAGTTCAACAAGAAAATCATTAGCATGCTGTGTATTTGTTAAATTAAGGTGGATACCTAATCCCTTCATCAGAGGGTTAACCGCCACATGATCGACATCGGTCATATGTTCGTTTTCATTAGGTGTGATTTTAGGTAAATCAATAAATTCTTGGACCATAGTATTCTCTTGATTATCTGATGTCGGAAAGGCAGATGAATACGAGTGGGGGTCACTCAATAAAGGATCGTCTGAAGTAGCTTGTGTGTTTTTAGAAATTAAGCTTAGATTTTCGTTTTCTAAAGCCTGTAGTGGGTCTGTTGTTAATGCACCCTGAACGGTTGGTACAAACGGAGGCTCTTTCCGCTCATTTTTGACTGTTGTATCAACATCAAATAATGAATCTAGCGGATTATGATCTTTTGCGATAATAGACTGAGGCGTCATCGCCATCATATTTTGTACCGGCTCTCCGGTAAGACTAATATTGGTGGCAATAACTAATTTACCCACTTTTATCTGATCACCTTGGGTCAGCCTAACGGCATCAAGATGCAATGGAATAATCGCATTATTAATGTAAACAGGACCTGAATTTACTTTTAAGCAAAAGTGTTGATCTTTCCAAAACACCGTGCATTGCCGATCGGCAATAGCACCTTCATTATCTTGGATTTTCCAGTCACATTGATTGCCACTACCAATCTGTCCGCCACTTTGAGTTAAAGTCGCATTTGGCAGATAACCACTTTCTAGCTGTTCACTATTTTTGATGCTAAAAGAAATTGTTGGCTGATATTTATCCATCTCTTTATTCCAATACCGTAATGGTGACATCCGGTTTCTTTGCGGGTTGACCTAAAAAGCTTTGCCAGCCTAATTGGTTGTGTTGTTGGTGACCCAAACGGAACCCTTCGGCTTGCTTTTCAGCAATGCTAAGACGTAAATCCCAAGCTAATTGCTCATGAAAAATGTAAGAAACAAAGGCAACTAATGGTGCGAAATCACTGCCGTTAGGTAAAAAACGCATATAGCGTTCTAAACTTAATTCACTGATTTCGATGGTGCATTTTCCATTGCAGTCATATATGTGTGAGCCCAGACTAAAATTTTCCCCTAATAACATTCGTGGGCGAGATTTTTGTCCGGATTGATGAGAAATCGTACCTAACTTGTTTTGTTGTGATTCAGGAATAGGAACACGGCGTGTCTCCCAACCAATTACTTTTACATTTTCTAAGTCGAAACAGTGAGATATAAGACTACTAATCACATCAGAAGAGCGACTTGGACTCGCCAAAAGACCAGCATAAGCAAGCATTTTGCTATGGTTGATTTTGATCCGACCGCGATTAGCTCCATTACCTAATCCAACGAGAGAAAACATATATTGTGAAAATGAATCCTGACCTTCATTTTCAAAGCAAATGTAGTAACGATATTTGCGCCAGATCCGATAAAGTAACGCTATCAGACGATGATTGAAGATATCGAGAAAAGCGGAGATACCTTCTATCTGTTGTGCATCTTCCCAAGCAAACTCATCCAGATAATAGCCTGGTAGGGGGGACTGACTTCCTTGTAAGCCCAAAAAAGCGACTTCTAATTCATATTGTTCGACATTATTTTTTTCAATGGAAATGACATCTCGCGTCGGAAATGCAATATTTGAATAAGATTTAAAGCGAAGAATACCGCTGTCATCCTCCATCGAGTTGACATCTTGATGAATTATTTTATTTAACAATTCAACGAGTTGATAAAAATTATACTCTGTTACCGATGAGCCAGCTTGTTCCAGCCAACGATCGATTACTTCAGTATGTGCTGGTTGATTTGTGCTGGCCATCGATAAACTTCCTTATTATCAAGGTTAATAACTTCCAACTCATGAAACATATTAATGCTGGTATATAAGGTGAAAAATTGAGCGATAACGGTACAAAATAGGAATAAACTTCCTTCGGAAAGAAACGCATTTTGATGAACAACTAACGTTGTCTTCAGACCGCGAACAGGAAGGCCTTTGTAGATATGCTCAATATGCTCTGAATGTAAATCAACTAATGCATCTAGGCGTTTTTGTGATTGCCTTGCAACCTGTGTGTTATAAACAGACGGTAAATCATAGAGTTGTAATATTTTTTTTAATGAATCAAGATTGAGCAAAGACTGATAATTTAAAGATAAATTAGTTAATTCAGACCAATATAATGTTTTATCTAATAATGGATATAAAGGCAGTGTTGGTGCGAATAAATTCTTAGCAGATAAAGCCCCATAAGGAATTGATGCACTATCTAAATCGATAGAACGCGTCGATAACTGGGAAGCGATATAGCGGTTAGTACAGTTGAGTGCAACAGAAACGGTTTCTTCACACTGTTGTAACTGAGGCTCTTGCTGACGAACAAAAGAAAGTCGATGGGAATAGCCGTATAACTGTTCATTTTGACTTATCTTTAAACGGTAATAGCCATGATTTTGAGTCTGATGGTTTTGATGATAAAAACTTTCAAATGCTGTATAGGTGATCGGATAAGGTTTAGCATCATTAGGATAACGTAACCCTCTAACCTCATTAATCGAAAAAATATCAAAACATTCAGTAAGTTGGTAATTAGGACTTAAAACATACTCCTCACTTTTCCCCGTCAAATTTATTGCTTCACTATCAATAGGAAATAAATTCACAATAGGGGTGCAATTAAGTTTAATACTGTCGTCGTAAAGAATAACGCCATCAGGAATTTCTAGATCAAAATTGATCACCAGTTTGAATTGCTCTGCTTCGATAGCCAAAGGAATGTCATCCAAACCATGAATATCTAGAAAGAGAAAGGCTTCAGGAAAACAGAAAAACTCTTGCAGTATACGATAGCCATCATAGCTATTTTTCGGGTATGGAAGTAAGGCATCCTGCTTTTGAAAACCAACAGGCGTAACTGAAAAGTGAGTAAGAGGTAGCGTATGTACATCTGTGACTAAAGAGGCACTCTGCACATGCTGGCTTAATAAAAAATAGAGCTGATTTGTAGTAAATGGCGCACCATTTAAGTAAAAACACAATTTATCTAAGCCAATATTGGCAAGTGGCTGTTTTGTTGCTAACTCAAATGTTATTTCAATGGCGGTTGTTTGCTGCAAAATGTTACTGATTTTTGTCGGCATTAACCAGAGGTCGCGACTTTGACTAAATCGACATTGAAATAACGTCTCGTGGTTTGTTTCCTCACTTTGCACATAAAGTGGAGTGGCACTAAAAGGTTGTCCTGCTGAAATTTTTGTTGCGTGTTGGCACTGAGCATAATTAGGATGATATTCAACAATCGTCATGCTTGGCACAGGGCGCGCGTAGTTTGGCCAAAGCATATTGGCTAAACTGTTAGTTAACTCAGGAAATTGTCTATCTATTTGCTGGCGTAAATTACCCGATAAATAAGATAGCCCATCCATAATCCGCGAAGTATCAGGATCTTTAACATTGTGCGAAAGCAAATTAACAAGTTGCGGTTTTTCTTTGGCAACTTGCTCAGTCAGCTCATTTAAGTATTCTGATTCATTGGTAAAGTAGGATTTTGATGACATATTAATGCTATTTAAGCTGATATCTACGGTTATTATCTAAATACACATTAAATTCAATAAGTTGCTGCTTATTTTCTAAATCAATAAAAGCATTAATATTAAATTGTAAAGATAAACTATCTGCATCTTCTTCAATAAATTTCACTACAACTTTGCTGATCCGTGGTTCATACGCAATAATGCAACTACTAATGCTATCTTCTAGGTGAGATTTAAAATCAACCGTAGATTGAGTCGCATCATTTAAATCAGGGATCCCTAAGGGTGGCGTTCCTTGGCAACCATCAGGTCTAGCATTTAAGATGTAATTTAAATTCTGTTTTATTGATTCAATGAGTGTATTTGTTCGCGAACGATGGGAAAAACCTAAGTTTTTCCCTCGGATCCGTTCAAATAAGCTGGCGCCAGCATTAGCCTGCCAGCCATAATTGGATGCCATCACCGTTACTCTTTATCAAGACGACCAACAAGTGATAATTCAAAGTTTGCACCCATATATTTAAAATGTGGGCGAACTTGAATAGCGACTTGGTACCAACCTGGATCGCCATCAACATCAAGTACTTTGATTTCAGCTGAACGCAATGGACGTTTACTACGAACATCTGCTGGTGGGTTTTCTTGATCTGCGACATATTGCTTAAGCCAAATATTGAGTTCACGCTCCAGATCTTGACGCTCTTTCCATGAGCCAATCTGTTCACGTTGCAATACTTTTATATAATGAGCTAAGCGATTGATAATAAACATGTATGGCAATTGAGTTCCTAACTTATAGTTAGTCTCTGCCAATTTGCCTTCAGGAGTATTTGGGAAGACTTTTGGTTTTTGAACCGAGTTTGCTGAGAAGAATGCAGCATTATCACTGCCTTTACGCATGGTCAGCGTGATAAAGCCTTCTTCTGCTAGTTCAAATTCTCTACGATCGGTAACTAAAACTTCAGTTGGGATCTTAGTTTGTAATTCACCCATCGCTTCAAAAATATGCACAGGAAGATCATTAACTGTACCGCCGCTTTGTGGGCCAATAATGTTTGGACACCAACGATATTTTGCAAAACTATCATTAATACAGCTTGCTAATAAGAATGCGGTATTACCCCATAAATAGTGCTCATGGTCTTGTTTAACATTTTCTGAATAGTTAAACATTTTTACAGGGTTTTCTGTTGGAGAGTATGGCAAACGTAATAAGAAACGCGGTGCTGTTAACCCTAAATAACGGGAATCTTCTGCTTCACGCAGTGAGCGCCATTTAGTGTGTGCAGGGCCTTCAAAAACAGATTTTAGATCTTTAATTGCCGGCAGTTCAGCGTAGCTATTAATACCAAAGAAATTAGGTGAAACAGATGATAGGAATGGCGCGTGAGCCATTGCACCAACAGTACTAACATACTGCATTAACTTCATATCTGGCGCAGTATTGTTAAAGGCGTAGTTACCAATAACTGTTGCAACAGGTTCACCACCAAATTGGCCATATCCTGAAGAGTAGACGTGTTGATAGAAGCCTGATTGAACAATTTCTGGAGAAAATTCAAAATCTTCTAATAACTCTTCTTTAGTTGCATGAAGAATATTGATCTTAATATTTTCTCTAAAATCAGTGCGATCAACGAGTAATTTTAAAGAACGCCATGAAGCTTCAATTTCTTGAAATTTAGGCGCGTGAAGAATTTCGTCAACTTGGGTACTTAGCTTATTATCAAGTTCAACAAGCATTTTATCGATTAATAATCGATTGATCTGTTGGTCTTCAGATTCACTGGCGAAAATATTACTAATAAAAGCAGCAACACCTTGTTTGGCAATATCGTATGCTTCTGTTTCTGGAGACATACGTGATTGAGCCATAATTTCATCAAGTAAAGAGCCTGTAGATGCGGGGGCTTGTTGCTCTTGAGCTTCTGCATTTAGTGACATGAAATAATCCTCTATAAACATTATTTTTGATTAGCAGCAATATCGAGCTCTTTTAGAAGCTGTTCGCGAGTTTCTTGATTTTCAAGTAGTTCTTGAAGACGCTTTCTAAAAGCTGGGACATTGCCTAGAGGACCTTTTAATGCAACTAAAGCTTCACGTAATTCGAGAAGTTTATTTAATTCGGGCACTTGGCGAGCGATACTATCAGGAGAGAAATCCTGTAAAGATTTCACATCAAGATTAACATTAAGCTCTGAATCACTGCTTTCTTCTAAGGTATTGCGAACATTAATATTTAAATTAATGCCAGCACTTTCCATAACAGAATTGAAGTTGTTTTGATTGACTGAAATCGCTTTGCGATCTTCAATGGGGGTCTCTTCCGTTTTACCTTTCATATCCCCAACAATCAACATATTCAATGGAAGTTCGACTTCAGCCTGAGCTCCGCCAGTATTTGGCGTATATTTAATATTAATCCTTTCTTTAGGGGCAACACTACCGAGATTTTTCTTACTCATTTAAGTTAAGCTCCTTGTATGAGTATGCAATAACTTCTTAATTCCATAAATAAAATGCCTAAATTAAAAATTAATAATAAATTTAGAGCATGCACTTCCCTACACAGAACAAAACAGGCTCTGCGTTAAGAATTCTTTTCCCAGTAAGGTGTTTAAATATGTTTAATATTGTACAAAATTTATTTTTTAGTTTTGGTCATGATATACAAAATTAACTTAGGGTCAATAGGTAATTTATTATATGAGCTCTTATTTTTATATTAAATAAGCTGAGAGCAGTATCGATAGGGCACCTTATCGGGATAAGAAATAAGTTTGACTATAATTATGAAAGCTAACTTATTCGGTGGTTACTCTAATAATGAGTATCTAAATGCTACAGCTAATTGCAATATTAATTAAACTCAATTTAATAAATATAGAATATATTGATTTATAAAATTCTGTGAGCTAAGTTCATATTTTAAAATTAGTAATATAATTTCATCTTTTTCTAGCATAATTACTTATTTTATCTATTTTGCTTGAAAGGTTATTTCAATTTTAGGATAAGTTAGCTTTTACTCATTATATTTGTAGCACGATGATGGATACATATTAAACAAGCCTTTTAGGATATTGGCGATGATTTTATATTTTGTTTTATTTTCAATGCGTTATAGTGTTTTGAGTTAAGGCGTTAATCTTGATTTAGGAGTAATAAAGAGGTTTTTTTGGGATATCAATTTATTCATAGGAACATAACGTGTTAGAAAATCAGAGGGAATAATAGGTTTTCAAGCCCTTTGTGACGCTACATATTGATATATTAAAAATAACATATATATAACGAGTATATGATAAAAAATAAAAACGCAATGAAACTATTTATGTGTGAATTAGTTTTTTATGGCAACAGAATTGCAAACATAATACAGCTATATTTGGTTTAACTTAAGGGTATGATCTGAAAAATATTCTGCTTTAATAAATGGATTTTTAATTTTTTAGTACGATGTATCTCTTATAGTGAGTAAGAAGATGGTGCTATAAGCCAAAAAAGACTAACCATAAATAGCTAAATAACTATAGAGATATCTTTATTGTTATCAAATAAGAGAATGACCTATTCCAATCAAGGATAAATACTAATATGGCTCAAATAGATCTTTACCCTAATATGATATGAAAAATCTTCTCTCAATATTGCTACTGTAATGAGCATCGCTTCTTAATTTATACTGGAATAACAGCATATCTTTATCATCAATAAGTAAAGACCAAGATAGTTAAACTAAAACTTTTGTGTCTCCCTATCCTTATTTTCTACTTGTTCATTGTATAGTTTTATAATTAGCCTCCATAAAATGAGTATTGGTACGTAAAAATAAGACTGAAATATACGCATATCGAGTGTGTTAAATAAAAATAGTGGCTTAATTAGCATGATATTTTAATTAAATTGAGCTTAACAGCTAAATATATTGACCAATTTGGACTGCTCATGGAAAAAGGACAGTATAATTCAATGTAATTGATTTTTAATACTTTAAAATCAATGGATTATATTTGCTATCTTTAATTTAACATTTCTGTTACAAAATATATTTTTATGTACATAGTGTTTCTTGGGCTGCGAGCAATTTGTCTATTTATTCATCATATTTTATGCTAATAAACACTTTTTATGACTGTTTTTACAGCATGATATAGCGATATTTCAACCAGTTTACGCTAAGTGACTTATCCTAGAGAGATACAAAAAAACGGGCTGTTTACAGCATATTGATAAGATTTTATTATCCTTTACCGAAGTCTTACCGTGCGCACTGGCTAAGATGACAGACATGACTAACGGATTGTTTTTAAGACAATCATTTAATTTAATTTGTCGTTTTTGATAAAAGGATATTGTTATGCCAACTCCTTGCTATATTTCCATTGAAGGAAAAACTCAGGGCAACATCACTGCAGGCGCGTTTACTGCAGATTCTGTCGGCAACATTTATGTACAAGGTCATGAAGACCAAATGTTGGTACAAGCATTTTCTCATGTGGTGACAGTACCGACCGATCCGCAATCAGGACAACCTTCCGGCCAACGTGCGCATAAACCATTTCGTTTTACCGTGGCATTAAATAAAGCAGTTCCCCTGCTATATAACGCATTGGCTTCCGGCGAAATGTTGCCAAAAGTTGAGCTAAAATGGTATCGCACCTCGGTAGAAGGTAAACAAGAGCACTTCTTTACCACGACACTGACTGACGCGACTATCGTGAACATCGATTGCCAAATGCCTCATTGCCAAGATCCGGCTAAAGCCGACTTCACGCAACTTATCGAAGTCTCCCTCTCTTACCGCAAA
>NZ_JAABLS010000030.1:0-61315 GCF_009915195.1 Proteus sp. G2674 | reverse complement strand
GCTGAAGCCAGTCGAAGATACCAGCTGGCTGCAACTGTTTATTAAAAACACAGCACTGTGCAAACACGAAAGTGGACGTATACGGTGTGACGCCTGCCCGGTGCTGGAAGGTTAATTGATGGGGTTAGCCGTAAGGCGAAGCTCCTGATCGAAGCCCCAGTAAACGGCGGCCGTAACTATAACGGTCCTAAGGTAGCGAAATTCCTTGTCGGGTAAGTTCCGACCTGCACGAATGGCGTAATGATGGCCAGGCTGTCTCCACCCGAGACTCAGTGAAATTGAACTCGCTGTGAAGATGCAGTGTACCCGCGGCAAGACGGAAAGACCCCGTGAACCTTTACTATAGCTTGACACTGAACATTGAGCCTTGATGTGTAGGATAGGTGGGAGGCTTTGAAGTGTGGACGCCAGTCTGCATGGAGCCAACCTTGAAATACCACCCTTTAACGTTTGATGTTCTAACCTAGGCCCATAAACTGGGTCGGGGACCGTGTCTGGTGGGTAGTTTGACTGGGGCGGTCTCCTCCTAAAGAGTAACGGAGGAGCACGAAGGTTGGCTAAGCATGGTCGGACATCATGCGGTTAGTGCAAAGGCATAAGCCAGCTTGACTGCGAGAGTGACGGCTCGAGCAGGTACGAAAGTAGGTCTTAGTGATCCGGTGGTTCTGAATGGAAGGGCCATCGCTCAACGGATAAAAGGTACTCCGGGGATAACAGGCTGATACCGCCCAAGAGTTCATATCGACGGCGGTGTTTGGCACCTCGATGTCGGCTCATCACATCCTGGGGCTGAAGTAGGTCCCAAGGGTATGGCTGTTCGCCATTTAAAGTGGTACGCGAGCTGGGTTTAGAACGTCGTGAGACAGTTCGGTCCCTATCTGCCGTGGGCGTTGGAAGATTGAGAGGGGTTGCTCCTAGTACGAGAGGACCGGAGTGAACGCACCACTGGTGTTCGGGTTGTCATGCCAATGGCATTGCCCGGTAGCTAAGTGCGGAAGAGATAACCGCTGAAAGCATCTAAGCGGGAAACTTGCCTCGAGATGAGTCTTCCCTGTCGCTTTAAGCGACCTAAAGGAACGTTTAAGACTAAGACGTTGATAGGCTGGGTGTGTAAGCGTAGCGATACGTTGAGCTAACCAGTACTAATGAACCGTGAGGCTTAACCTGACAACACCGAAAGTGTTTTGTTAGAGAGACGAAACGATAAAGTCAGCTTGTTTAAGATTGAATTACTGGTTATAGACTGTGATAACAGAAGATAACGGGTAATAAAACGAATTTGCTTGGCGGCCATAGCGCGGTGGTCCCACCTGATCCCATGCCGAACTCAGAAGTGAAACGCCGTAGCGCCGATGGTAGTGTGGGGTCTCCCCATGTGAGAGTAGGGAACTGCCAAGCATTAAATAAGACGAGAAAGCCAACCCACCGGGTTGGCTTTTTTGCGTTTATTCTATTTCACTTACGTTAAACTCTTTATTTATCGTAATAAAACTAGACTTAATAAACTCCCTCAATTTGCCACAGTAATAAATTGTTTTTATTAAAAAATAATCATAAATACCCTTTATATTCCCATTTCTTTATTTCTTGAAAACTGTAAATTTATAAAAAAAACACTTATACACATATATTTAACATTATTTTTATGTAACACTATTTGTCATACAAATGAGTTTATAAATGAGTCTCGGCTTATTTACTTACTCTACATAGATAAAAGCAATGGGAGCATAAGTATGGATGTTAATTTTTATGTAACATGCATTGGTGACGCTTTAAAGTCTCAGATGGCAAGAGATAGCGTATTGCTGTTAGAAAAACTAGGCTGTCGAGTTCATTTTCTCGAAAAACAGGGCTGTTGTGGTCAACCTGCTATTAATAGTGGATATATTAAAGATGCCATTCCAGCGATGAAAAACTTGATTAAAACCTTTGAAGTTAATGACTATCCTATTATTTCTCCTGCTGGATCATGTTCTTTTGCTATTAAAAGTTATGCTAAATATCTGGTAAATGAACCTGACTGGGCTATTCGTGCAGAAAAAATAGCTAATCGCATGTTTGATCTCACCTCCTTTATCGTTAATCAATTAAATATTGTGGATGTAGGTGCAAGCCTTAAAGGAAAAGCTGTTTATCATCCATCTTGTAGCTTATTTCGTAAAATGGGAGTGAAAGAAGAGCCACTCACATTATTACGCCATGTAAAAGGGCTAGAATTATTACCTTTTGACAATATGGAAACCTGTTGTGGTTTTGGGGGGACGTTTTCGGTAAAAATGGCTGAAATTTCAGGTGAAATGGTCAAAGAAAAAGTTCACCACATTATGGATGTTCATCCTGACTATTTAATTGGTGCGGATGTCAGTTGCTTATTAAATATAGGTGGTCGTTTAGAGAGAGAAGGTCGTCCAGTTAAAGTGATGCATATTGCGCAAGTATTGATGAGCAATGAGGAGGAATTATGTCATTAAAAACAAGCTCTCTTCCTTTTAAAACGCTAATTGATCGTCAAGTTCACGATCAAATTATGCAAAAAGCCGTTGCTAATGCGCAAGAAACTATTGGCCGTAATCGTCAAAAAATGGTTGATGAATTAGGACACTGGGAGGATTGGCGGGATAGAGCGGCACAAATTCGTGATCATGTACTTGCTAATTTAGATGCCTATTTATATCAATTATCTGAAAAAATAGAACAACATGGTGGGCATGTTTTCTTTGCTCAAACGAAAGAAGAAGCCTCTCAATATATTCTCAATATTGCAAAAGAGAAAAAAGCCAAAAAAATAGTAAAAGCCAAATCAATGGTGACGGAAGAAATTGGCTTAAACCCTGTATTAGAAAATGCAGGTATTAATGTTATTGAAACCGATTTAGCCGAGTTTATTCTTCAACAAGCAAAAGACGCCCCATCTCATGTAGTGGTTCCTGCTATTCATAAAAATAGAGCCCAGATACGTCAAATATTTCATGACAAACTGGGTTATAACGGCTCAGATACACCAGAAGAAATGACGCGTTTTGTTCGCCAGAACATTAGAGACGATTTTTTTACTGCCGATATCGGTATTACGGGGTGTAATTTTGCGGTAGCAGAAACAGGTTCTGTTTGTTTAGTCACTAATGAAGGTAATGCACGATTAAGTACAACATTACCCAAAACGCATATTGCAGTGATGGGGATGGAACGTATTGCACCTACTTTTAAAGAGGTAGATATCTTAATTACCATGTTGGCCCGTAGTGCAGTAGGGTTACGTTTAACGGGCTATAATACATGGCTTACTGGCCCTAAAGAGAATGACAACGTTGATGGCCCAGAAGATTTCCATCTTGTTATTGTAGACAATGGCCGCTCGAAGATCATTGGTTCTGAATTTAAAGATATTTTACGTTGTATCCGTTGTGGTGCTTGTATGAATACTTGCCCTGCTTATCGCCATATTGGCGGTCAAGGATATGATTCTATCTATCCAGGCCCTGTTGGTGCCGTCTTAACGCCACTACTTGGTGGATATAAAGACTTTAAAAACCTGCCTTATATCTGCTCATTATGTACTGCTTGTGATAGCGTTTGCCCAGTAAAAATACCTTTATCAAATCTTATAAAGAAACATCGTGAAGTCATGGTAGAGCAAGGTATAACACCGACAACTGAACGTAATATTACTCGGGTATTTAATTATGTGAACCGCCATCCTATGTTATGGAAAGTTGGGATGAATATGGGGGCTCATGCTACAAAATGGTTTATTAAAGAAGGTAAAGCGCCATTAAATATCGGTGCAATAAAAGCATGGACAGAAGCGAGAAATTTACCTGAAGGTGATGGTGAAAGTTTTCGTAGTTGGTTTAAAAAACACCAAAAAGAGGAGAAATAAGAGATGGATAACAATAAAGAACGCTTTTTATCAAATCTTGCTTCTCAATTAGGTAGGCCGTTAAAAACGCAACCTGAAGCTTTACCTGAACCAGTAAATTTATATCCAGAACAACGATTAACGGAGCTTTCTGATGATGAACTTTATCAATATTTTCTCAATACAGCTCAGTTAGCAGGAAGTACTTATGAAACGACAACATTGTCATCTTTACCTAAGTATTTAGAGACTCTTTGTGAACAGTATGGTTTACCAGTGATATTAACGGGTGATCCACGATTACAGGAAAGTGGTGTGATTGATTATTTATCAGAACACTGTCATGCCAATATTTGGGATCATACTGAGGGTAAAAAAAATATTGAACGGGTAAAAGAGGCAAAAGTCGGAATTGTATTTGCTGAATATGGACTTGCAGAATCTGGCGGTGTTGTTTTATTTTCTGGGGCTGACAAAGGAAGAAGTGTTGGATTGATCCCTGAAACCACGATTTTTGTACTAAAACGCAGTACGATTTTACCTCGAGTTGCTCAGTTAGCAGAAAGATTACATCAAATGGCATTAAAAAATATAAGAATGCCTTCTTGTATTAATATTATTAGTGGTCCTAGTTGCACATCAGATATTGAACTAATTAAGGTTGTTGGTATTCATGGCTCTTTAAATGCGATTTATGTGATTATTGAAGATTGTTAAATTAAGTCACGCGCCTCTTTATTGAGGCGCTTGCTCTTCTGATTCTAATAGTGCGTAGTTTAATAACTTCTTATTACCATCGATGACCATCATTGACGTTTTTGTTTGATAGCATTCGCTTAAAGGTGAGTAACATTTTTTCGCTGAGTTATGTTCAATACCTAGCCATTGGCTTAATAGCCAATAATTATCTGCGGTGGAAAAAGGTTTATTTAAATTTTCTTTATTGATATTTGGTCGCGTTGCAGATGCGCTATACCAAATAAAGAGCGGTATATTATAAGCTTCTTGGCGAGGACTGTTCACGCCATGGTGATAACGTACTTCTCTATTTTTATCTAATCGTTGTAATGCGTGATCTGAAAAATAGAGTATAGATGCGGGTTTATCTTGTATTTTTTCAATAATTTGGCTGATAAGCTTGTCAGTATAAGCGATAGAGCTATCGTAGCAGTTATCATCTTCTTGTTGGGAAAAGGTTTTAAGGTAAGTGCTAGGAAAACGATTACATGCTGGCTCATGACTACCATAAGTATGTAGGACAATGAGCTTTTTATTTGATGAGTTATCATTAAGCGCATTATCTAAAAATGGCAATAATTCTTCATCATAGCCAATAAATTCATTCCATTTTTTATGTTGGGCCATATTGGCAATAACAGAAATCACACTCGTTTTTGGATTTCCTTTACCTTGGTTACTTAACCAATATGTTTTGAAGCCAGCATGATTGGCAAGAGAAATGATATTATCAGCGTAGTGTTTCTTATCATATAACTCTGTTAGGTTGATATTAGAAAGGGATATGGGTACTGATAATATGGTCACAGGCGCTGGAGAATAAGCTTGCTTAAATAATAAAATATTATTTTTTTCTTTCTCTAAATTAGGGGTAGTATCGTACGGATACCCATAAATTCCTAAATGATCACGTCGTACTGATTCACCAATCAAAAGAATATAAATTTCTGTTTTTTGATCCACTTTATCATAGTTAAAATTAACTTTTTCTGATGTGATTTTTTTGATTTGTCTATTTTCGTGGAAAGTCCGCACTAAAGCTGCTGCATTGTAAAAAGGGGTATTAAGTAGATAATACTCAGCAAGTAATTGGGTTTTACTCTCTGATCTTATTGCTAAGTTCTTGTATAGAGAAATAAGAATTATTAATATAAAAATAGCAATTAAACATCTTTTATTAGTTTTGTTATTTAAATAACGGGCGCTAATATGTATTAAATAGAAAAAACAGGTAAATATAACAATATAAAAGAGTACATAATATTTATTATAAGAGAGCATACCAACAGTTTCACTTCCATTAGTATTAATGAAAGTTTCTGCTATTGATGATGAAAAGGGAATATCATGTTCACGATAAAAAAACAGTGAGATGGAGAGGTTTAAAGACCATAAAGCTGCAACAATAAAAGTAATCACTTTTCCTATAGTAAACCGATAGATACCTGCGCAGAGCAACATCAGGAGCCAACCGATAATCACCATAGAGAACTTTTGTTCAATATGCAGGGTTGAACCCGCTAATAGTGCAGGTACTATAGATAAAATAAATAAAAGAGAAAAGTTTATTACTTGAGACATGCTTTTATCATTATCACCTTTTTCCATATAGAATAAAAAGTTAACCATTTAGCATTTCATAATACAAGTCTTGTTTAGCTAAAACGAGTCTGAAATTGATATTTCAGTACTTATCTTATCTTTTATTGACTTATTATACTGTTACTTATAGTTATATTTACACTTTTAATTATTGTTATAATAATTTTAATTAATTGATCTTGCTTGAAATTTTCCAATAGACTTAAAATTAAACCACATTAGTCAATAGTAATTTAAAATATCGTATAGATATGTATTTTTAAACCGATATTAATTTAATTAAGTAAAGAGTAAAAAAAAGTGCCAACATTGTTGGCACTTTAAGAATAAAAAACTATTTTACAGATGTTTAATGAGGTTTACCTTGCTCTGCACCAATACCTATTTGTGAGCGAATAAACTGAGCTTCAAATTTCATACGCTCTTGAGTTGCCAGAGAAGAATTATCGGTAATGGAGAATAACCATGAAACGATAAAGGCAATGATCATAGAGAAAAGAGCAGGGTACTCGTAAGGATAAATAGGTGTATCATGACCAAGAATACTCACCCAGATCGTGGGACCTAAGATCATTAAGGTAACGGCAACAATTAAGCCAGACCAGCCACCAATTACAGCCCCACGTGTTGTTAATCCCTTCCAATACATAGAGAGTAAGATAATAGGGAAATTACAACTTGCAGCGATAGAGAAAGCTAAACCGACCATAAAGGCAATATTCTGTTTCTCAAATAAAATACCTAAACCAATGGCGACAATGCCGAGAATAACAACCGTTATTTTCGAAACTTTTAGCTCTTGCCGCTCATCTGCTTGGCCATTTTTAATTACATTGGCGTATAAATCATGAGAAACGGCAGATGCACCTGCTAAAGTTAATCCTGCAACAACGGCTAAAATAGTGGCAAAAGCGACTGCAGAAATAAAACCAAGGAAGAAATTACCACCAACAGCATCCGCTAAATGAACAGCGGCCATATTGGTGCCACCAATTAAAGCACCAGCGGCATCTTTGAACAGAGGATTAGGGCTAACGAGTAAGATAGCCCCGAAACCAATAATAAAAGTAAGAATATAGAAATAACCGATAAAACCTGTCGCATAGAAAACACTTTTACGAGCCTCTTTTGCATCGCTAACGGTAAAAAAGCGCATGATAATGTGGGGAAGTCCTGCGGTACCAAACATTAAGGCAAGACCTAAGGATAATGCAGAGATAGGATCAGAAACTAACCCTCCTGGACTCATGATAGAAAAGCCTTTTTGATGGACGTTAACAGCTTCTTTAAACAAGGTATTGAAGTTAAAGTCTGCCGCTTTCATTACCATGACCGCCATAAAAGTTGCACCGGCGAGTAATAAAATGGCTTTGATTATTTGTACCCAAGTGGTGGCTAACATGCCGCCAAAAAGGACATAAAGAACCATTAAAATACCGACTAAGATCACCGCAATATGGTAGTTTAAGCCAAAAAGTAGCTCGATTAATTTACCTGCCCCTACCATTTGAGCAATAAGATAGAGGGCAACAACAACTAATGAACCTATTGCAGAAAGTGTTCTAATGGGCTTTGGACTTAAACGGTAAGAGACAACATCAGCAAAAGTATAGCGTCCTAAATTACGCAAACGTTCAGCGATAATAAATAGAATGATTGGCCAGCCGATTAAAAAGCCAATAGAGTAGATAAGTCCATCATAGCCAGAAGTGTATACTAACGCTGAAATTCCTAAAAAGGAGGCGGCAGACATAAAATCACCAGCGATAGCCATACCATTTTGAAATCCGGTAATTTTGCCACCCGCAGTATAATAATCAGACCGTGATCGTGTTCGTTTAGAGGCCCAGTAAGTAATATACAGTGTTAAGCCAACAAAGATCAGAAACATGATAATGGCTTGGAAGTTAATTGGCTGTTTTTCACCCCCTTCGGTTATCGCTGCGGCTAATACATTGGGGGATAATAACGTTAATAGTGATATGGCGTAGTGTTTATTTTTCATTTTTCTACCTCACCAAGAATTTCTGCCGTTAATTTGTCAAACTCTGTATTTGCTCTAATAACGTAAATCCCTGTTAGTAGAAAAGAGGCGATAATTAAGCCAATACCGATAGGAATACCTCGAGTAATGTAACTGCCTTCATAGAGCGGTGTACCTAACCATTGTGGATAAAAAGCAATCAGCAATATAAATGAGACATACATAACAAGTGTAATAATCGAAAGTCCCCATGAGAAACGACTACGTTTTTTAACCAGTTCTTTAAAGCGAGGGTTATTTTCTATCTCTTGATAAATATTGGGATTCATCAGAGTTCTCCTCAAAATAATTATTTGGTTTATTACATGATTTAGAGGTGTTTATCCCCGCATGTCATGAATTTGTGATAAGAGAGCCCTGCAAAGGCATAAAATGCCTTTGCATAGTAGTATTCTGGTTTTATTGACTGCTGTATTATTTGAGCACTAGCACTTTAAATGGTCAGTGATAGAGACTGTTTTTCTTCTAACAGTTTTTCTACAACGCCTGGATCGGCGAGTGTTGAGGTATCTCCCAGGTTAGTTGTGTCGCCAGAGGCAATTTTACGCAAGATACGACGCATAATTTTCCCAGAGCGGGTTTTAGGTAAGGCATCTGTCCAATGAAGGATATCAGGTGTTGCTATTGGACCTATCTCTTTACGTACCCAATTGCGCACTTCTGTATAAAGCTCTGCCGTAGGCTCTTCACCATGATTTAGCGTGACATAAGCATAAATAGCTTGTCCTTTTATATTATGGGGAATACCAACAACAGCCGCTTCTGCAATTTTAGGATGGGCGACAAGTGCGGATTCAATTTCGGCAGTACCTAAACGGTGACCAGAGATATTTAAAACATCATCAACACGGCCTGTTATCCAATAATCACCGTCCTCATCGCGACGGGCACCGTCACCTGAAAAGTACATGCCTTTAAAAGTCGAAAAGTAAGTCTGTTCAAAACGGTCATGATCGCCAAATAATGTTCTTGCTTGGCCCGGCCATGAATCTACGATCACCAAATTACCTTCACAAGCACCGTCTTGTATTTCCCCCATATTGTCAACAATCGCAGGTTGTACACCAAAGAATGGACGAGTCGCTGAGCCTGGTTTTAGATCCATTGCTCCCGGCAATGGGGTTATCATGAAACCTCCTGTTTCTGTTTGCCACCATGTATCAACAATAGGGCATTGGCTACGTCCCATTTTTTGATAAAACCATTCCCAAGCTTCTGGGTTAATAGGCTCTCCTACTGAGCCTAAAATGCGTAAAGAGGTTCGTTGTGTACCTTCAATGGCTTTGTCTCCTTCCGCCATTAATGCGCGGATCGCAGTAGGTGCGGTATAGAGAATATTAACTTGGTGTTTATCAACAATCTGGGCCATACGATTGACTGAGGGGTAATTGGGGACGCCCTCAAACATCACTGTTGTGGCACCATTTGATAGCGGGCCATATAACAAGTAGCTATGGCCAGTTACCCAACCGACATCTGCTGTACACCAATAAATCTCACTATCATGATAGTCAAAGGTGTATTTAAAGGTCATTGAGGCATAAACAAGATAACCGCCAGTGGTGTGCAACACGCCTTTGGGTTTCCCCGTAGAGCCTGATGTGTAGAGAATAAAGAGTGGATCTTCTGCGTTCATGACTTCCACATCACATTCTGTACTGACGCCTTGAATGATTTCATCCCACCATAAATCGCGTCCTTCAATCCATTGTTCTGTTTGCCCTGTTCGACGCAAGACCACAACATGTTCGATAGGCGGGATATCAGCATGTGTGAGGGCATCATCAACATTTTTCTTTAAGGGTATTGCTCTACCAGCACGTAAGCCTTCATCTGCGGTGATCACAAATTTTGCTTTAGAGTCAATAATGCGCCCTGCCACTGCTTCTGGTGAGAAACCACCAAAAATAACAGAATGAATAGCCCCAATACGAGTACAAGCTAACATCGCAACAGCCGCTTCAGGAACCATTGGCATATAAATAGCCACCACATCGCCTTTTTTGATACCCAGTTTTTTTAATACATTGGCGAATTGACAAACATCTTGATGAAGTTGGCGATAGGTAATGCTTTTCGATTCATTAGGGGAATCACCTTCCCAAATAATAGCAACTTGATCCGCGCGTTTTTCTAAATGGCGATCAAGGCAGTTTTGGCTAATGTTAAGTTGCCCATCTTCAAACCAGCGAATACGGACATGGCCTGGATCAAAGGAGGTATTTTTCACGATAGTATAGGGAGTTATCCAATCAACAATTTTCCCTTTATCTGCCCAAAAGGCCTCAGGGTTTTCGATGGATAATGCATAATCTTTTTGGTATTGCTCTTTATTAATCAGGGCGTGCTCTGCAATGTTTGCAGGAATGTGATGCTGGTTTATTTTTGTCATAATTGTTCTCCTTACTATTGTTAATACTATGTCAAAAAGTCGTTAACAAAAGAGGGTAAAGAGACATTGTTTCTTTTTTGCGCAGAAGATCACGAAATAATGGAAATGCTTTTCATGGCGTGATCAATTAGTGCTAAAGGTTGTTATGTATAATTTATCTACCTTTTGGTTAATTTATGAAATATTAAACCAATGGTAAGCTTTTTATTTAAAATAAAATACTGTGAAAATTGATGTCACTGGACTGGATAAAAAAACCACAAAAATAACATGGATATGATAATGATTTTCATTAGCGCTTTTTTCACTATAATAAAGAGATAAATCACATGGCGTGATCGAATATAAAACAGCACTGGAGATTAATATGAGCTATACATTACCTGCACTCCCTTATGCTTATGATGCGCTAGAACCTCATTTTGATGAGCGCACAATGGAAATTCACCATACTAAGCATCATCAAACTTATGTGAACAATACCAATACCGCGTTAGAAAAACTGCCTGAATTAGCGGGTTTAGAAATTGATGAACTCGTTAAGAATTTACATAAAGTACCTGCTGATCAACGTACCTTTGTACGTAACAATGCGGGTGGTCATTCTAACCATACTTTCTTTTGGAAAGGATTAAAGCTAGGCACTCAATTACATGGTTCATTAAAAGATGCCATTGAACGTGATTTCGGTAGTGTTGATGCATTTAAAGAGTTGTTTGAAAAAGCCGCTGCTAGCCGTTTTGGTTCAGGTTGGGCATGGTTAGTATTAAAAGAGGATGGAAAATTAGCTGTTGTTTCTACCGCAAACCAAGATAGCCCATTAATGGGTGAAGAGTTAGCAGGTGCATCTGGCTATCCAATTATTGGCTTAGATGTATGGGAACATGCGTATTACTTGAAATATCAAAACCGTCGTCCTGATTATATCAAAGCATTCTGGTCTGTAGTTAACTGGGATGAGGCGCAAAAACGCTATCAGAGCAAAGCATAATATCGCTATCATTCTCTTTTCTCTCTATTTATCAATGCCGACAATTATTGTCGGCATTGTTTCTTTAGCCTGCTCTCTTTATTATAAAAGGACTTTTTTTCATTGAGGTAATGAGTTATGCGCTATTTCCCCAGTGTTTTTATTGGCAATATCACGACGACGGCAAATGGATTTACCAGTGCGATCAGCAAAAGGCTGGTGGATGGGCATATTAAACTAACATCATTGGGCTTAGCAGGTGATGAGCAAGCAGAAAAAGGGTTTCATGGTGGGCCTGATCGCGCTTTGTGCCATTATCCTCAAGAACATTATCATTACTGGGCTGAGCAATTTCCTCAACTGGCTGACTTATTTAATGCTCCTGCGTTTGGTGAAAATATTTCGACTACCGGTCTGACAGAAGAGAATGTCTTTATTGGTGATATATACCAATGGGGTGACGCTTTAATTCAAGTGACCCAGCCTCGTTCACCTTGTTATAAGTTAAATACGGTGACTGATATCAGCGATTTTTCACAACTGATGCAAGATAGCGGTTTTTGTGGCTGGTTATATCGGGTGATAAGTCCCGGCGAAGTAGGCTGTCATCATCCTTTTGTTCTACGCTCAAGAAATAGCGATATCTCTGTCAAAGAAGCAATTGCTATTGCTTTTCATATGCCATTTGATGAGGAGTCGTATCGTCGCTTATTAGCAGCGGCAGGACTATCTGCTAGTTGGTGTAAAACCATGCAGTTAAGATTGCAAAAACAAACTATTGAAAGTTTTGATAGAAGGCTATTTAAGAAATAGTCAGAAAATAGGCCAGCTGTCAACTGGCCTATAATAACGATTATGGGTGAGCAATAAACCCAATAGCCTCATAAACCTTATCTAAGGTTGTTTGAGCGCGCGCTTTCGCCTTATCAGCACCTTCTTTCATGATTTTATTTAATAGTGCTTCATCATTACGGAAGGTGTTAAAGCGTTCTTGAATATTTGTCAGCATATCTGATACAGCCTCAGCAACCGCGCCTTTTAGATGACCGTACATTTTGCCTTCAAATTCAGCTTCGAGTTCAGGGATCGTTTTACCTGTTACACCCGCTAAAATATCTAATAAGTTAGAGACACCGGCTTTGTTTTCTAGATCATACGCAACGCGAGGTGGCTCTTCTGAGTCTGTCACGGCACGTTTTATTTTTTTCGCCGCCGCTTTGGGATCTTCAAGTAAAGCGATAACATTATTGCGGTTATCATCAGATTTAGACATTTTCTTAGCGGGATCTTGTAGTGCCATCACGCGCGCGCCACCTTTTGGAATAAAAGGATCGGGTACGGTGAAAATGTCCCCATAGATGGCATTAAAGCGTTGGGCAATATCACGGCTTAATTCAAGATGTTGTTTTTGGTCAATGCCAACCGGTACTTGGTTGGTTTGATAAAGGAGGATATCGGCTGCCATTAAAACGGGATAATCAAATAATCCCGCATTGATATTTTCAGCATGACGAGCTGATTTATCTTTAAATTGGGTCATACGGCTTAATTCACCAAAGTAGGTGTAGCAGTTTAGCGCCCAGCCTAATTGTGCATGTTGTGGAACATGAGATTGTACAAAGATTGTGCTTTTTTCAGGATCAATGCCACAAGCGAGATAAAGAGCCAGTGTATCTAAGGTTCTTTTTCGCAGTTCGGTAGGATCTTGGCGTACAGTGATGGCATGTTGGTCAACGATACAGTAAATGCAATCGTAGTCATCTTGCATTTGTACCCACTGACGTAGTGCACCCATATAGTTCCCGATAGTTAACTCACCAGAAGGTTGTGCACCACTGAATACAATAGGCTTTTGAGCCTTTTTTTCTACTGAAGTCGTCATGTTAGTTCTGTTCCACTGTTGTCATTGACGTAATATCAAGGATAGAGAGCAAATCAGCAAAATCGTCGAGTATAAAATCGGGTTTGCTATCTGCAATGGGTTCACCGTAGTTATAACCATAAGTTAACCCCACACAAGGGCACTGTGCTGCTTGAGCGGCGATAATATCGTTACGGGAATCTCCGACAAAAAGAAGCTCTTCTTTTTTAACACCAAATGTACCCATTGTTAAATATAATGGCGCTGGATGGGGTTTTTTTTGTTTTACATCATCACCACCAAGCACCAATGAGAAGATGTTGTCTATACCTAATTGCTTTAACAGTGGTTGGATAAAAGGAGTCGGTTTATTCGTCACTATGCCTAATGAGAGAGGATACGAAGCAAGTTTTTCTAGTGTCTCTTTAACGTGTGGAAATAGATTGCTTCCTGTTTTGACAGAGTTTGCATAGCACTCATCAAAGAGATCACGTACCTCTTTTAATAAAGTATCGGTGACATCTTTAACACCACAATGTTGCAGAGCGCGCTTTAATAGCATATCAACACCATTACCAACCCAAATGGTGACATGGTGTTTATCCACTGTTGGGAAGCCTTTTGCTTTTAGTGCATAGTTTGTGGCTTCGGTTAGTCCAACAGCGCTGTCAGTTAGTGTGCCATCAAGATCAAAAGCGATAGCACGAATACCTTTGAGTTTTTTTTCTGTCATTTCGATACCTTATCTAATTCTCGGCGCATACTGTCGATAACCTGTTTATAATCTGGCTGATTGAAAATAGCAGAGCCAGCAACAAACATATCCGCACCTGCTTGAGCTATTTCGGCAATATTATCAACTTTGACACCGCCATCAATTTCTAAACGAATGTCATAGCCACCATCATCAATCATCTTGCGAACTTGACGTAATTTATCGAGTGTCTTTGGTATAAATGATTGACCACCGAAGCCAGGGTTGACTGACATCAGAAGAATAAGATCTAATTTATCCATTACATAATCGAGATAGTTGAGAGGTGTGGCAGGATTAAGGACTAAACCTGCTTTACAGCCACAATCTTTGATTAATTGAATGGTGCGATCAACATGCTCACTGGCTTCGGCATGAAATGAAATATAGGTTGCTCCTGCTTGTGCAAAATCAGGAATAATACGATCAACCGGTTTTACCATTAAGTGGACATCAATAGGTGCTGTGATCCCGTAGTTGCGTAGCGCTTTACAAATTGGTGCACCGAACGTTAAGTTAGGGACATAGTGGTTATCCATCACATCAAAATGAACCACATCAGCACCTGCGGCGAGCACTTTCTCCGTATCTTCACCAAGGCGGGCGAAATCTGCAGATAAAATAGAAGGGGCAATCAGAAAATCTTTCATCGCGTTCTCCTGACAACACTCCCATTGTCGGGAAGTGTTAACGATTATTTATATAAGGCTAGTAATTCGTTCACTTTGCTACGACCTAGTGTGTTGCTACTAATTGTTCTTCTGACTTTCACACTATGTAGCTCTTTCGCGTCTACATACCACTCTTTTGTTAACGCAGTTTCATGATTTGATATTAACACGGGTATCTCTCTCTCGTAAGCCAACATTGAGGCAAGTTGAGCTAGATGCTGTTGTTCTTGGAAACTAAAGCTATTTGTATGGTATGAGGTAAAATTTGCCGTCGGTGATAACGGTGCATAAGGTGGATCACAGTATACAACAGAACCTTTGGTGGCATTTGTCATGGTTGATGAATAGCTTTGGCAGACAAATAAGGCTTTTTGCGCTTTTTCTGAAAACCAAATCAATTCGTCTTCTGGAAAATAAGGTTTTTTGTAGCGACCAAAAGGAACATTATATTCACCTTTGGAGTTGTAACGGCATAATCCATTGTAGCAATGACGGTTTAAGTAGAGAAAAAGTACACTGCGTTGGTATGGGTCTGTTGATTGATTAAAGTCTTGTCGTAGTTGATAAAACTCTTCTGCATTATTCATCTGAGGGGTGAATAATAGTTGAGCATCCTTCATAAATTTTTCAGGATACAGTTTTACCGTATTATAGAGATGGATGAGATCGCTATTTATATCGGCAAGAATATATGAATCATATTCTGTATTTAAAAATACAGAGCCAGCACCCATAAAAGGTTCAATTAAACAGTTACCTTGAGGTAGATGACGCTTAATGTCATCTACCAAAGGGTATTTACCACCAGCCCATTTTAGGAATGCGCGTTTTTTTTTCATGCCGTCCAAATTTCTCAATCGTTTCAGAGTCGCCGATTGTACTCTGTTTCAGACAGCATATCAGCGGTGAACATCGTTAACTTATTTTTTTAGATCCTGATGAACATGTTTCATCGGTCTAACCCAAGGTTTTTTAGCTTGCACAGCCGCCGGTAATGAAGCCACGGCCTGTTTTGCTTCGCTTATATTACGATAGTTACCATAGATGAGTACATACCAAGGATTACCATTACGCTGGGTTTTATAAATAGCGTAGTTTCCATTAAGATTTTTTTTAGCGAAAGCCTCTAACGTATCTTGGCGACTCGCACCACTTAACTGCAAAGTATAATTTGTTGCAGGAATGGCGGCTAGGTTATTTGCTGATAAGGCTCCTGATGCTACGGGTTTTGTGGTTGGTTTTGCCACAGGCTTAGTTTGTGTGGTTGCAGGAGGTGTTACCGGCTTGGTTGGTGTAGGTTTGACCTCTGGTTTTTGCGTTGGTGCCGGTTGTGGTTTGGTCACCGGGGTTTGTGGCGTTGTCGGTTGGTTTTGTGTATTTTGCTGTTGTTGATTAACCGCTTGGTTAACACCTGCTTGTTGTTGATTGAGTGAATCAACAATATCTCCTGGGATCTCAACGCGTTGACCTTGAGAGTCAATCATTGGGGGAAGATTTTGAGATGGCTGCGTTGTAGGCTGCTGTATTTGTTGACCCGTCAGCTCCTGAGGTGTGGATGTTTGATTGTCTGTTGATGTTACTGAAGGCTGAGACAGTTCAATATTCTTTTCTGTTCCTGTTGTTGAGGCGGTTGTTTCTTTATCACTGTCTGGTGATTTCAGCGCAGAGCTTATCGCAATAATTAAAAGAATGAGAACCAGTACCCCAACACCTATCATCATCTGTTGACGGGATACAGAGAAACGAGCATTTTTTAATGGGTTATTACGAGGTCGATTAGTGCGACGTTCGGGTCTATCCGAAGTATCAGGTTTGAGTGAGTTATCGCCACTCTTAATTTCATTTTCAGGTTTGAACTCGTCCATTATGCCCTCCGTCAGAGCGTCAAAAAGCGAAAGTTAGCCATTACCTCTAGTATAAGGATGAAACGCTTTTTCTGAAACGTCACATTTGAGATTATTAACCAGAATTTTCCTTAAATAGACTTTCCAGTTTATCTCTCGTTAGGTGATGGTATGCTTAATTTGCATTAATGCATGATGTTATCGCTTTATACACTTGTTCGCGAGAGATATCCGCACGTAGTTCTGATTGACCGATACCTTTTGGTAATACAAGGTGCAATTTACCCGCGGAAACTTTTTTATCTCGCATCATATGAGGTAAATAGTCTTCAGGTTGCATCTCATCAGGGCCATTGATTGGAAGATTTGCTTTTTTAAGTAATTGGATCACTCGCTGAGTTTCTGCTTGAGTAAATTGACCCAAATCTTGTGCGGTTTTAGCCGCCATAACCATACCCGCAGCGACAGCTTCACCATGTAGCCACACACCATATCCCATATGTGCTTCAATTGCGTGACCATAAGTATGACCTAAATTAAGTAAAGCTCGTAGACCACTCGTCTCTTTTTCGTCTGCTGCGACTACTTGTGCCTTAAGTTCACAGCAACGGCGAATACAGTAAGCCATGGCTTTAGGTTCAAGCGCTATCAGTTTATCAATATTGTTTTCAAGCCAGATAAAGAAGTCTTTATCTAAAATAATGCCATATTTAATCACCTCCGCTAAGCCTGATGACAACTCACGAGGAGGAAGCGTTGCAAGACAATCGAGATCGATAACAACAGATGCTGGCTGATAGAAAGCACCAATCATATTCTTACCCAGTGGATGGTTAACCGCTGTTTTTCCACCGACAGAAGAATCGACCTGTGATAATAACGTGGTAGGAACTTGAATAAAACGTACACCACGTTGATAACTTGCAGCCGCAAAGCCTGTTAAGTCACCAATAACACCACCCCCTAGTGCGAGCAGTGTTGTATCTCGATTGTGATTTTTTTCTAATAATGCAGTAAAGACATCATTCATTACCGTTAGGGATTTATACTGTTCCCCATCAGGTAAAATCACGCTATCAACCAAAACACCTTGTTGTTCTAAGGTGTTTGTTACCTTGTCTAGATAGAGCGGCGCAAGTGTCACATTTGTGACAATCATCACTTGTTGCCCTTTTTTTAAAGGTAAAAAGGTTTCAGGCTGGTGAAAAAGGCCAGAAGCAATGGTAATGGGATAGCTTCTTTCACCTAAAGTCACAGTGATTTTTTCCATAGCAACGGCCTTCTTCAAGTAGTCTTTACTTTCATCTCATCTAAAGAATTTATTAGTTTTTCTCTAATAATTCAATAATTTGATTTGCAACGATTTTTGCACTCTGATCATCAGTATGAATGGTGATATCAGCAATCTCTTCGTAAAGAGGATTACGCTCTTCTGCGAGGGTTTCCAGTACATCACGTACGGGTTCAACACCTTGCAATAAAGGACGTTTTTTATCTCGCTGAGTACGAGCAAGTTGTTTTTCAATGTTGGTTTCTAAATAAACAACAACACCGCGTGCTGATAGTCGGTTACGGGTTTCTCTTGATTTCACCGAACCACCACCTGTAGCTAGTACAATGCCTTGCTTTTCAGTAAGTTCGTTGATTATTTTTTCTTCACGTTGACGGAAGCCTTCTTCGCCTTCTACATCAAATACCCAACCTACATCTGCACCTGTACGTCGCTCAATTTCCTGATCGGAATCATAAAATTCCATACTAAGTTGTTGAGCTAACTGACGACCAATAGTGCTTTTGCCGGCACCCATAGGCCCAACCAGAAAGATATTACGTTTCTCTGCCATGTTTTTGGTATTACTAAGATATTCGTTAATGATAACCCGCCCCGCCAAATTCATTCAGCGACGGGACCTAAACTGAAATTTATGAGTGTTTATTTCATTCACGCCTGATAACGTGTGTATCTACTCTCATATTAAAACTGAGTTTTTTCAGTAGAACGCTATTAAATAACCACGTGTTGTCGCAAGCGACAACACAGGATAAAAATCCCTTTGCCTACAGTACATAACAAGATATGACCTATAAAAATTATATTATCTTTGTTGGCAATGCGGAGATTCTAACACAATTTAGCCGGAAAACCGCATCTGATCACTTTGTCTTTTCTGTCATCAGTTGATCAATATTACATATAAAAAGCCCTACCTCCAAGAAAGAGGAAGTGCATAAAATGTATCCGTATTATCGTTGTGATGTTTCAGGCCCACTCAATTAGCTAACCCTTGTAAGCTAAATCGTCCTCAGCGTCAAATCTATAAATAGAGATTATAAGAAAAAACAATGAATAACTTACAGTTTTATCTTGGCAGAAATAAGGTAATTGTTTGTATTATAATAAAAAAATAAATCACACTAAGAAAATTAGATTAATTTGGGTGTAATAAAAATAACCAATTCATGACGACTATGTTGGTCACGCTTATGGCTAAAAAGTATCCCTAGTAATGGCAGTGAAGATAAAAAAGGAATTTTTGCTGCATGCTGTTGCTGCTTTTGTTGAAATATTCCTCCTAACATCAGAGTCTCACCATCATGAATAGTAACTTCTGTCATTATTTCTTGTTTATCTATTGAAAGGTGTTCACTACCTCCTTGTACTAAGGCAATACCTGGTGTGTTTTGACTAATTTTTAATAGCAATCTAATTTTATTGCTTCTTTGAATGATCGGCGTTACCTCCATCCCCAAAACAGCCTCTTTAAATTCAACTCGGATGGTGTCGTTATCTCTGCTGACATAGGGAATTTCGGTTCCTTGCTTGATAGATGCCGTTTTTTCATGTGCAGCCGTTAATCGAGGACTGGCAATGATGGCGAGTTGTTTCTCTTGTTCTAAGGCGCTTAGTTCTAATTCTAAAAGGCGACTATTAATTCTGGCGATATTAAAGGCTATGTAATGTAAGGGGTTTTTTGTTTTTTGATGCAGTGCCAATGCGGCAAGAGAAGGTGCTGTGAGCGGTGCTGATGCTATGTTATGGGGTGTTGCAGTATTGTTTGATGTACCTTCTAAATTTGTCGATTTCATATTGAGTAATCCCCACTGCGTTCCTAACTCATTTAACGCATCCTGACTGCTACTGATGATATGTGCGGTAATATGCACCTGTTGCTGTGGTGTTTCTTTAATTTTTAACCAATCAGAAATTTCAGTATGTGCTTTTTCTGTATCAATAATGGATAAGCTATTTGAATCTTTATCTATGGCTATTCGTCCATGATCACTGAGTAATGAAATTCCATAGTTCGTTAACTGCTGTGCCACGGTGGTTACATCAGCATACTGTAGTGGGTAGATACGATGATGTAATGTGCTGTTTTGGTGTTGAAGAGTTTCACTATTATCTGTTTTATCAATGAAATGGTGAGTGTTATTACTATCAATAGGTTGTTCTGGATAAAAAGGATCTCTGGATTGAGCAAAACCAGCAAAGCACAAGATAGATAGTAGTAACAGCAAATAAAAAAAGACGCTTTTCATAATATTTCACTCTGACTTCAAAGGCGCTAGAACATTTGGTGTCGTTATGTCGACTAAATTCAATTCAACTGAGAGTAAATCAGGGGGGATAGGCGAAATGAGCAGTGCAGAAAGAGCGCAACCTGCTTGATGTAGATGCGCTAATAACGTTAGTAATTGTGAGTAAGAGAGTGAAAAACGTAGCTTAAAACTATTATCGACACTATGTTGCCAACTATGAGGTATCAAGTGATGGTTATCGATTATCTGTTGTAAACGCTGATAGGCTGAGCCTGTTTGTGGTGGAAGTTTATAGTCATGTTGTAACGCTTTTAATAAGGCTATAGCAGGAGACGAATGCAATATAGACTGCAGTTGTTGTATCTGCGTTTGGTGTTGGCTAATGAGCTGTTGTTGCGCGGTTATGTCCTGCTGATAGCCCGAAAAGCTGAATAAATAACATAACAAACTCACTATTATAGAAGGGGCTAAACTTAAGAGTGCCTTTTGCCAAAAAGGTAAAAGGGCGAAATAAATTACCCAATTAGTCTTTATTTTCATTGTTATCGACATCCTGTTCGCTATGCCTATGTTGAGATACTTGATATTGCCAACTCTGCCACTTACCAGAAAACCTTATTTCGCTGTAACGGGGATCTTGTTTGCTCTGTTGAAAAGAGGAGAGTGTTAATGATGTCAGGTTGGGGTGTTGGTTAACTTTAGATATAAAAGTAAGTGCCTGCTCACAAGGGAGCCGCACCTGAAGCGAAAATGTTGCATCATTTTCAGAAAACTGCGCGATATAACCTTCCGTAGGGAGCAGTGTTTCTAGTGCTTGAAAGAAAGCGAGGTAATTTAAATAGTGAAGCCAATGTTGATAATAATGCCAATAACGCTGTTGATATAAGCGGGTGACTTTCTGTTCATATTGGTCATTGTGATATTGCTTTTGTAGTGAGTACTCACGTTTTTGATATTGTGATTGTAAAAGCGAGAGTGTTTTTACTTGTTGTACTAAATAATAAGCGTAGTAACCGCAAGCACTGAATGTGATAACAACGAGTATCATGCTCCAATAAAGCCACCGCTGTGCTTGATGTCGATATAAGGCTTGACGCCAAGGAAGAAAATTTATTTGATACATGCTGTCTCCCAAGGACGCAAAGCTAAACCAATGGCAATTAGAGGTAGCGTCTTTTTGGGCGGTATAGACATAAATAGCCGCTCTTTTTGGGTTGGCCAAATAGGCATTTGTTGGCGAAAGTATTCTGCATTGTCACCTGAGAAATAACATTGCTCCTGTGACCAATGATACTTGATGAGTAATTGCTGTAATTGTTTTTCTTGCTCTTGGTGGTCTTGATAAGAAAGAGTACCGTAATGGGGCATCTCTTTATCTGCACAAACCCAAAGCATTTGATTATTTTGACAAAAAATTAATATGTTGTGAGGCGATATGTTGAGATGTGTGGCAACATAACGCAACGCACAAGCTGGAATATCAATCGCAGTGATGGTTAAGTTTATTTTGGCGAATAAGGCAATATAAGTCTCTATCAGTGTCTTGTTATGTAAATGGATGGCGAGATGTTGGTTATGTTGCCGATAATCGAATTGTACCGCTTGTTTGGTGACTTGTTGATGAGATGTGGCTCGGAGTTGTGCTAATCGATAATAGGCTGCTGGTGTCACGGAAATCAGGTTAGATAAAGCAATGGTATGATAACTTGCCACTGTATCGGGTAATGCCAGTGCAACACGGTTGATTGGCGGTAGAGATTGTTGCCATCGTTTTAAGATAGTTCTTAAATTTATATCATCTATATTATCATTAAGAGGTAAAGGGAATTGCCAAAATGCATTGATCTTCCATTGCTTATTCTGCTGAAATACTAAAACGGCATTGATATGATTGATATTAATTTCAATACCAATCTGATAATTATCTGTTTTCATAAATGATATCCATATCTATTGAATGTGTAATAGCCTATTTTCCAAGAGGCGTTACCTTTATACTACGCACTGTTTGTTTATAAACTGCCCAATTCACATTACATGGGAAATTTAAGGTGAAGTTCTTAAAATATTTTTTCATCTTCGTTTTTGCTTGCATAATTTTGGGAGCAGCCTCGATATATGGCATGTATAAATATGTCGAGCCTCAACTACCCGATGTCGCGACATTAAAAGATGTTCGTTTACAAACTCCTATGCAGGTCTTTAGCGCAGACGGAGAGTTAATGGCGCAATATGGCGAAAAACGTCGTTTGCCTCTTACCTTGCAGGAGATGCCTCCGCAATTAATTAATGCCTTTATTGCCACTGAAGATACGCGTTTTCGTGAACATCATGGTATTGACCCTATTGGCATCTCTCGTGCTGTTGTTGTTGCGTTAACATCGGGGCAAGCATCGCAAGGTGCCAGTACCATCACGCAACAATTAGCGCGTAATTTCTTCTTAACACCTGAGAAGAAATTAATGCGTAAAATCAAAGAAGCCTTTTTGGCTATCCGTATTGAGAAAGAGCTTACTAAAGATGAGATCTTGGCACTTTATCTCAATAAAATTTATCTAGGAAATCGCGCTTATGGTGTGGGTGCTGCTGCATATGTTTACTTTGGTAAAAGTGTGCATGATCTTAGCTTAAGTGAGATGGCTGTTATTGCAGGTTTACCTAAAGCCCCTTCGACACTAAACCCACTTTATTCGTATGATCGTGCCTTAAAACGCCGTAATTTAGTGTTACAACGCATGTTGGAAGAGAACTACATTACCCGCGAAGAGTATGACAGTGCTAAAGCTGAGCCCATAGTGGCTAAATATCACGCCCCACAAATTGATTTTTCAGCGCCTTATTTGACTGAAATGGTCAGAATGGAGATGTATCAGCGCTATGGTGAAAATGCCTATACGGATGGTTATAAAATTTACACTACAGTTATCCGTAAAGATCAATTAGCCGCTGAACAAGCGTTACGTAATAATGTTATTGATTATGATATGCGCCATGGCTATCGCGGTGCTCAAGAGGTGCTGTGGCATGCAGGGCAAACTCCTTGGGATGATAAAGCCATTAACGATAAGCTAAAGGGTATACAGACTTATGGCCCATTAATCCCCGCTGTGGTGTTATCCGCTGATGCTAAAGAAGCTCAGGTGGTATTAAAAAATGGCGATAAAATAACTCTCGATTTAAAAGCGGTTCGTTGGGCGCGTAAATTTATTTCTGATACGGCTCAAGGGGCCACGCCGAGCAAAGTTGATGCTGTTGTACATGCTGGTGAGCAAATTTGGGTACGACAAAATAGTGAAAACGATTGGTTATTAGCACAGCTTCCTGAGGTTAATGCAGCTTTTGTCGCATTAGATCCACTTAATGGCGGTATTATTGCGCTGGTGGGAGGTTTTGATTTTGAATTGAGTAAGTTTAATCGCGTATCTCAATCGTTACGTCAAGTTGGTTCAAATATCAAACCTTTCTTATATGCGGCGGCATTAGATAAAGGGTTAACATTATCGACATTACTAAATGATTTACCTATTAGTCGTTGGGATGCAGGAGCTGGAACTGATTGGCGCCCTAAAAACTCACCACCTACTTACGCAGGGCCTATTCGTTTACGTCAAGGTTTAGGTCAATCTAAAAACGTAGTTATGGTGCGCGCTATGCGGGCGATGGGGGTTGATTACGCTGCAGATTATCTATTGCGTTTTGGTTTTCCTAATCAAAATATAGATAGAACAGAGTCATTAGCTTTAGGCTCACCTTCATTTACACCAATGCAAATGGCTCGAGGTTTTGCGGTAATGGCAAATGGTGGGTATCTCATTGAGCCATATTTTATTCAGCGTATTGAAAATGCTGATGGTGAAGAGATCTTTACTGCTGAGCCGAAAGTCGCTTGTCCAGAATGTACCGATATCCCCGTGATTTATGGTGATACTACGCGCTCTATTGCATTATCTGATGATTATATGGAAAACGTCGCACAATCTCAGCAAGCGCAACCGGCAGAAACGGCGCCTGATATTGAGTTAGAGCAAGCTCCTCTTGCTGAAACAGTCAAAGAAAGCCCATATGCTCCTCATGTGATAAGTACGCCACTGGCGTTTCTAATGCATGATGCGTTAAGAACCAATCTCGTTGGTGAGCCGGGATGGTCTGGTACAGGATGGCGTGCATTGCGAGATTTAAAACGTCAAGATATCGGTGGTAAGACAGGAACGACCAATAGCTCTAAAGATGCTTGGTTCTCTGGATATGGTGCTAATATTGTGGCGACTGCATGGATTGGTTTTGATGACAGTAGCCGCAATTTAGGGCGAACTGCCGCAACGGGTGGCGAAGCGGGGGCCAAAACGGCTCAACCTATTTGGAATGACTTTATGAAAGTTGCTTTAGAAGGTGTTCCGGTACAAATGATGCCGATGCCAAAAGGCGTTGTTGCTGTTCAAATCGATCGCAATACCGGTAAGTTGGCAGGAGATGGACCATCAATGAAAGAGTATTTTATTGAAGGCACTCAGCCAACAGAAAAAGCAAAAAGTGAAGTGGGTACACGGATCTTTGAGGATAATGGCGAATCTAACGAGCTATTTTGATTAATATAATAAACAAAAAGTTAGATTAAATAACGATCTAACGAATAACTAAAGCGGGATAACAGATTGTTTTTCCCGCTTTTTGTTATCTAATAAATAGATATAGATACATCTCATCTTCCAACATGAAAATATTTCATGTTTTGTGTGTAAATCTATTTTGATCTCTCCACTCTTTCCCGTTATAAATAACTGTCTAAACGTCTAGATGTCTAAATACATGTTGGTATATAGTATAAGTAGTCCCCTTGATAGCATAATAAAAACATTAAACTTAATAATAACAATAAGTTATAAATAATAAGAGTGACATGGTTGATTATTGGAGAGAAGATGAGAAAATTATTATTAGTGGTGCTTTTGGCCTGTACTTCACTGGTTTTAACCGCTTGCTCACCAGATGAAGGTGACAAACCGTTAAAAGTGGCAATAAATACAGGGCCAGATCAGCAAATTTGGGATGAAGTTGTTAAGCTGGCAAAAGAAAAGCAGGGATTAGATATCAAGGTGATCACCTTTAATGACTACGTGTTACCTAATGAAGCTTTGCGTAATAATGATGTTGATGTGAATGCGTTCCAAACCGTACCTTACTACGAAGCTCAAAGCAAAGAGCGTGGTTATCAATTTGAAATCATAGGTAAAACGTTTATTTTTCCTATTGCAGCTTATTCAAATAAAATCAAAACAATAGAGGCGCTTCCTGATGGTGCTACCGTCGCCATTTCTAATGAAGCAACCACCCTAGGTCGTAGTTTATTATTACTGCAGGCTCAAGGATTGATTAAATTAAAAGATGGGGTGGGGTATTTACCAACGACACTTGATATTATTGAAAACCCTAAGAAACTTAAATTTGCAGAAATTGATACACCACAACTGACGCGTACGTTAAGTGATCCTAATATTTATCTTTCCATCATCAATAATAACTTCTCTTCACAAGTGGGGCTATTAGCCAAACGAGATGGTTTATTTATGGAAAATACCGATTCTCCTTATGTTAATTTGATTGTTGCCAGAGCCACAGACAAAGATAACGAACGATTAAAAAAACTCGTCGCGGTTTTCCAAAGTGATGAAATTTTGCAAAAAGCGCAGGAAGTTTATAAAGGTGATGCGGTGAAAGCGTGGTAACGCGCTATTTTCTAATAAAAAGAGACGATAGATATCAAGGCCTCCCTATTTGGTGGCCTTCATTTTATCTGGATATCGTGAGCCAATTATTATTTTGGACAAACTTGTTGCAAATAACGTTGTGCTAAAAAGAGTGCACTGACATTACGAGCTTCGGTAAAGTCGGGATGATCTAATAAGTCCATCATCTTGGCGATAGGCCAACGTATTTGAACTAACGGCTCAGGCTCATCGCCTTCTAATTGTTCAGGGTAGAGATCTTGAGCAATAACAATGTTCATTTTGCTGGAAAAATAGGAGGGCGCCATAGACAGTTTAGCTATCTCGGTTAAAGAGCCGGCACCGTAGCCAATTTCTTCTTTTAATTCACGATTGGCCGCTTGTAATGGGGTTTCACCCGCATCAATAGCCCCTTTGGGAAAGCCAAAGTCATAATTTTCGATGCCAACGGCATATTCACGAATAAGGATCAGGTCATCATTGATGATAGGGACTATCATTACCGCTTCCCGGTTAGCGGGTTTCATTCGTTCATAAATACGTTTTTCGCCGTTGCTAAATTCCAGATTAACGGATTGGATCTGAAATAACCGAGAACGGGCAATGTTATCAATATTGAGTATATTCGGTTTTTTTAGTTCTTTCATAACAGCCCCTGATAGGAATAGAGATTAACCTGAATTTAACACATTAATGATAAAATAAATCCAACAATTAGATTTAGCTTTTTAGTGAAAATTGAGTACACTCCGCTACTAAACCCAGTTATTGATTGATTTTTTGGGAGTATTATTATTTATTGATGCGCTATTTTATCTGAAAATGGCATGGTTGGCGGATATAAAATTGATAATATATATAAATTATAACGCAACAACACAAATATAATTCATTGTATTTTAATAAAAAAATAGAACTAAAGAATAGGAATTGCCTTATGTTAGGTGGCATTTCAAATTTGTTATTGTTACTAAGCAACACCAGCATGAGTATGGGGAAAAAATGAGATTATCAGTCATTATATTGGCTATCTTCATGATTAGCCTATTTATAATGGCCGCCTTTCTATTCTTTAAAAGAAGGCGGCTTGATGGCTCATATCATCTTCCATCCCTCGCCAAACCGACTTACCGTAAACTAACACAAGATGATTATGGGGTAATTAGTGACTATTTGTCCTATTTTGGCACCTCTAAGTTTTCTTCTGGGTATTCGTTACAAAACTTTCCTGAAATACCCACTAAAGGTGAAGTCGTTACGACACTGCGTAATATTGTTAATCGGTTTGCGGGATCATCAGAGGGGCTCAATCATTGGCGCTATTACATTGATGCGGTAGAGATCCATATTCCTCCATTACTGGTGCCTTATCTGCAACAAGAAAATGTCCTCGATGTCGTTTGTACTCCTTCTATCCCCATTGTCATTGGTGTGAATGGCCATTTTCTTAAAGATGAAAAATCACATTTTTCTGCGTTAAGTTTAAAACAACTTTCTGAACCCATACTGTCAAATGGCACTTCCACTATCCAGAAAAATGAAGGTGATGCGGCGCATTTATTACATATTCGCCAAGAAACCAACGAAGAGTATCGGTTACATCATTCTTCAGGTTTTTGGAATGGCTCGTTAATTTGCTTAGGGTTAATCTTATGGTTAACGGCATTAATGATGCCACAAGTCTTTCTCCCTTGGATAATGGCTGCGGGAGGGACTTTTCTTGTTTTAGGCTTGTTTCTTATTTATCGACCCATCATCAAATCACGAAAACAAGAAGTACACTGTTTTAAAGGGCGTTTAAAACGCTGGGGACTGTTTGGTAATTTTGATCATGGGCAGGTAAAAAATATTTCGTTGGGGGGAATTGATTTAGTTTATCCTCCTCATTGGGAACCTTATATTCAAAATGATATTGATAAGGTGACCTATTTAGAAATGTATCCTAATCATCATGTTATCAAGCAAGGGCCTTATTTATCATTGCATGATGAAGAAAAAAACTATCCGTATAAGCGTTACATTAAAAATATTATCTTTGTTGTTTGTAGCCTATTTATTATAGGTATGCTGTATCTCTATCAACCGTTATCATTATCAATGAAGTTAACTTTTTCATGGATAAAAGAGAGTGAACCTCATTTAGTGACTAACTTTACGGAGTTAGAAACGGCCAAGTTGCATGTAGGGGATATTATTCAGGCCAAAGGTGTCGGAATGTGTTATATGCCTCCAAACCTTTCCAGTAAGAATAATAAAACAATATTTGCACCTTTTGATTGTTCGGGGATTTATTGGAACAACAGCAACCCAATGCCAATGCCTGAGTCTAGTACGATTGAAAAAGCGGCAGCATTATTATATTTGGTTGAAGAGCAGCTACACCCCGTATCTAACAACCGTGTAAACCCAAGCTTAGGTCAAGCTATTACTAAATCTGGCATGAATCTTTTGGATAATTTTGATGGCATTATCTTGAAAACACAAGATTTATGCCCGAGAGAAAATGAATGTATTCGGCTTAAAATGGCCTTGGTAAACCTAAGTAATGTCAATGATTGGCCATCATTAGTTCAACGTGCAGAAAGTGGCAAATTAACAGGAACCAATGTTTTATTACGTGCTGTTAGTGCTGAGGCCTTGGAAAAGCTCGTTGACACCACCACATCATCTTTTATCTACCGAGAAATAGATAAGGCCGCAATACTGTTAAATAGTCCACCACCGGGTGGTGTGCTTTTAATCAGTGATGAAAGAAAACAGCTCGTTGATTATGCTTCAAATACCAATTCTGTATTTGAACCTACACCATTAGAGCAATGGCGAGAATTACAGCGATTATCTGATATTTTATTACACACACCTTTTAATACTGGAGGTGTAATAACGGGGATGGTAATTGATGCGAATGGCACGTTACAAATCTTTTTGCATAGCATGCCTGACTCAATGACCCTGTTATATTATATCGGTAATACGTTATTATTATTATTCGCTATTGGATTTTTGATCCTGAATTTATTTTTTATCATCCGGCGCCGGCGACAAAATAATCAACGCATGCATAAAATCAGTCAATATTACGAGCACTGTTTTTATCGCCCTCCTCAGTAAGTTCCTTGTTGTGGAAGGCAATGTGTTTACTCTATCGCCTTCATGAAGAAGTTGAAGTTAAGGAGAGAAAGGGATGAGTCAACCATCGCAAGAAAGCGCTGTCCGTTTAGATAAATGGCTTTGGGCTGCACGTTTTTATAAAACGCGTGCCATTGCTCGCACTATGATTGAAGGGGGGAAAGTCCATTACAATGGTGTGCGAGGCAAGCCAAGTAAAAATGTTGAAGTTGGGGCTGAAATACGCTTACGACAAGGTAATGATGAACGGACAGTTACAGTCTTAATGGTGAGTGCACAGCGCCTAGGGGCGGCTCAAGCACAATTGCTCTATTGTGAAACACCAGAGAGTATTGCCAAGAGAGAAAAAATCGCTCTAGCAAGAAAAATGAATGCGTTAACGATGCCTCATCCCGAACGTCGACCTGATAAAAAGGAAAGACGCACCTTACTTCGCTTGAAACAGACAAATTTACCAGGATCGGATTAAACCGCTCCCCAGCAATGAGAGAAGATTATGTCTAAAAAAGACGCTTTATCACGCTTTTTATTTGAAAAAAGCGCGGTACGTGGTGAATTAGTTACCGTAACGGAAACCTATCAATCAATACTTGAAAATCATCATTATCCTGAGCCAGTTCAACACCTGTTAGGTGATTTATTGGTCGCGACAAGTTTGTTAACAGCTACGCTGAAATTTGATGGTGATATTACCGTTCAATTACAAGGTGATGGCCCAGTACGATTAGTGGTTATTAACGGCAATAATGAACAACAGATGCGCGGTGTTGCACGTTTTAGTGATGATGTTAAAGCCGGTAGCAGCTTAAAAGAGATGATGGGCAATGGCTTTATGGTTATTACCATCACACCTAAAAAAGGTGAGCGTTACCAAGGTATTGTAGCGTTGGATGGTGAAACGATAGAAGCTTGTATTGATAACTACTTTAATCAATCAGAGCAGTTACCTACCCGTGTCTTTATCCGCACAGGTCTGCAAGATGGAAAAGCGGCGGGGGCAGGTATGTTATTACAAGCCTTACCTGCGAGTGCAGAACATAGTGCTGATGAGACAGCAGAACACTTTGAGCTATTAACACAACTTACGCACACCATTAAAGCTCAAGAGCTGTTTACACTTGATACTAAAGAGATTTTACATCGCTTATATCATGAAGAAGATGTGACATTATATGATCCACAACCGATAGCGTTCCATTGCACGTGCTCTCGTAAACGTTGTGAAGATACATTAGTAACATTATCTAAAGAAGATGTAGCTCATCTGTTACAAGAACAGGGTAAAATTGATATGGAGTGTGAATATTGCGGTGCTCATTATATCTTCACTGAAGAAGATATTAATAATATCAATAAATTATCTAGCTCTAATTTGCACTGATTCGATTTAGCAACGTAAATCACCCTAAAGGACGCTATTTTGCGTCCTTTTTTATTCAACAATTTTTCTGTAGATTTGTGCATTAGTTCTCGTTATTAACATAAAAAAAATATAAATTTTCAAAATATTGATAACAATCGCTGTTAATTAGTTGTAACACCTTAATAATGCTCATAGAAAAGCCTATTTATCAGGAGCAAAACTATGAACGTTAAAGGTCTTACCCCTAAGGATCTCGAGCAGTACGGTATTCATGACATTAGTGAAGTCATTTATAACCCTAGCTATGACTTATTATTTGAAGAAGAAACTAAGCCAGGATTAACAGGTTATGAGAAAGGCACATTAACCTCGTTAGGCGCTATTGCTGTTGATACGGGGATTTTTACTGGACGTTCTCCGAAAGATAAATACATTGTTCGTGATGATGTTACTCGTGATACTGTGTGGTGGGCTGATCAGGGTAAAGGTAAAAATGATAATAAACCACTCTCACCGCAAGTATGGGCTGATTTAAAATCATTAGTTACTGAGCAGCTATCAGGCAAACGTTTGTTTGTCGTTGATGCCTTTTGTGGTGCTAATGCAGATACGCGATTAAAAGTGCGTTTTATCACCGAAGTGGCTTGGCAGGCGCATTTTGTTAAGAATATGTTTATTCGCCCTACGCAAGAAGAGTTAGAAAATTTTACACCTGACTTTATTGTGATGAACGGTGCTAAATGTACCAATCCAAATTGGAAAGCGCAGGGATTAAACTCTGAAAATTTCGTTGCTTTCAACTTAACTGAACGCATTCAGTTAATTGGTGGTACTTGGTATGGCGGAGAGATGAAAAAAGGTATGTTCTCTATGATGAACTACTTCTTGCCATTAAAAGGTATTGCTTCTATGCACTGTTCGGCAAACGTTGGCGAAAGTGGTGATGTAGCCATTTTCTTTGGTTTGTCAGGGACAGGTAAAACGACATTATCAACAGATCCTAAGCGTAAACTGATTGGTGATGATGAACATGGCTGGGATGATGATGGTGTATTCAACTTTGAAGGAGGTTGTTACGCTAAAACTATCCATCTATCAAAAGAAGCTGAGCCAGATATTTACGGTGCCATTAAACGTGATGCTTTATTAGAAAATGTCGTGGTATTAGCAGATGGTAGTGTTGATTTTGATGACGGCTCAAAAACAGAAAATACCCGTGTATCTTATCCAATCTATCATATTGATAATATTGTCAAACCGGTATCGAAAGCGGGTCATGCTAAAAAAGTTATTTTCTTAACTGCCGATGCCTTTGGGGTGCTACCTCCGGTTGCTCGTTTAACCCCCGAGCAAACACAATATCACTTCTTATCAGGCTTTACTGCGAAACTTGCTGGAACAGAGCGTGGTGTGACAGAGCCAACACCGACATTCTCTGCGTGTTTTGGGGCAGCATTTTTATCACTCCATCCAACACAATATGCTCAAGTGTTAGTAAAACGTATGCAGGCTTGTGGAGCACAAGCTTACTTAGTGAATACGGGCTGGAATGGTACGGGCAAACGCATTTCAATTAAAGATACTCGAGCGATAATTGATGCCATTTTAAATGGTGATATTGATAAAGCGGAGACTCAAACTCTGCCTGTATTTAATTTGGCGATCCCAACAGCGCTTCCTGGCGTTAATAGCGAAATTTTAGATCCTCGAGACACCTATGCGGATAAAGCACAATGGGATGTTAAAGCGGACGATCTTGCTGATCGCTTTGTGAAAAACTTTGATAAATATACTGATACGCCAGTAGGGCAAGCGTTAACAAAAGTGGGCCCTAAACGCTAGTTACTGGTTTTATTGATAAAAAATTCCCTGAGATGAAAGACATCTCAGGGAGTTAACAAGAAAACAAAGTGAAATAAATTGTTTGAGAAAAAGTGGCTTTAGGTTGGTAGCCCAACTATGCTGTTACAGGAGGTAAGTCAAACAGCAAGACTTCACTGTCTTCATCACCAACGAAATAGATAATATCTTCATTCGCGATGGCGATGCCATCACTGGTGGTCGCAATAATGTCATTAATTGCTATCTTTCCTTTAACGACTTGCAACCAAACATTTCTTCCTGCTTCTGGCTGATATTGTGCCTCTTCTCCTTTTTTTAGGTTCCAACGCCACAGCGTCATATCTTGGAACACTTTTAACGAGCCATCACGTGCATCTGGTGACAAAATAAGCTGTTTACTCTCTGTGGTATTAAAACGACGTTGATCGTAACGTGGTGTAATACCGGTGGTATCAGGCATGATCCAAATTTGATAAAAATGCAGGCCTTTATCACTATTTGGGTTGTACTCGGAATGAGTGATACCTGTACCTGCGCTCATTATTTGAAATTCACCGGCGGGTACATTTTCTTTATTACCCATACTATCTTTATGCTCAATATTACCTTCAAGCACATAGGTTAAAATTTCCATATCTTTATGAGGATGGGTACCAAAACCCTCACCGGGCATCACTCTATCTTCATTAATGACGCGTAAGGCGGAAAACCCCATAAAGTTAGCATCGTAATAGCTTGCGAAAGAGAAGGTATGCCAGCTATCTAGCCAACCATGATTAGCGTGGCCTCTTTCATTTGCTTTGCGTAAATAAATCATAATGTGTTTCCTTCTCTGAAGTTGTTGAACACAGTTTACGCAATTATGCTAAGTAAAAAAGCGGAGGAATTTAATCTGAGGATCCAAATAATTTGAATAAGGGAGCATTGAGTTGATACTGTGCATATATAAAGTATGAAACTACTATTACTTAGGTATTAATTGAAACTTCTTTCAGGAGGGGGCTTCTTATCTTTTCTTTTAACTAGCTCTGAAGTAAAAATAATCGCTAAATAAGTTTAGATTATTACTTTCTGAAAATGTAAGTGATTAGTTTTTTTATTTTTATTTTTATAAATACATATGTTATTTTGTTTGCTAGATATAGACTACCAAATGAATGGTATGCGCTAAATATATAGATAAAAGATATCATCCCACCACTAAATACAATTTTATATTTTAGTGGTAAGTTTTGATTATTAAGAAAAATAAATGAAATCAATGCAATAAATAAAATAACTTGAATGTTACATTTTACATTAAACTTTATATTTTTATGTTTGTTATTTTTAATTAGCTTATCTCTATCATTTTTATTTAGCATATTTGCCTTCTTAATTTTATTGTTTTTAGATTTATTGATGAATAAGTACTAATGTTGTATAAGAAGAAATATTATAATAATAATATGATAAAATGTATACACATTCATTTTTATACTAAAAATTAGGTAATTAGCCGAAATTAGTTTTTCGTTATTAGAAAAATCAAGAATAAAAGATATAAAAATATGGCCTCTTTCTTTACCAGTTTCACTGGTTTCTAAAATTTTTTAATATCATATCTATTCATAGATAATGAGCATAAGGTTATTGAAAAATATATATTTATTATATGGATGTTGATATTTTGTCCATTCTAACAAAAAGAAAAAGCCAGCACCAGGCTGGCTAAAGTAAAACACTGGAAGCAATGTGAGCAATGTCGTTCTTTCATATGACCCTGAAGGTGGTGCATCTGAAAGTGATTTAATGATAATAGTTCTCACTATCATTTGTAAAGTGTTTTTTTTAATCAAAACAGAAAAAAATAATGCCAATTTCGTTAACTCACTGATTAACGAGTTATTTTATTTTGTTTTTAAAAAAATCGTTATAACCAATAAGTTAGCCTATACTTTGTGTGGTTATTTATAAAAATAACGTGCCTACTTAGTCATGTGTCGAGAGATCAATGCTTGGGCACAGGCATAAGCAGAGCTCCATGCCCATTGGAAGTTATATCCTCCTAACCAACCTGTGACATCAACCACTTCACCAATAAAATAGAGACCTGTTATCTTTGTCGCTTCCATCGTTTTAGAGGAGAGATTACGGGTATCAACACCACCTAGGGTGACTTCTGCAGTGCGATAACCTTCTGTACCATTAGGTAAAACAAGCCATGCTTGTAGCAACGTCGTTATTTGTGTAATACGTTCATTGCTAAGTTGAGCCAGTGAGGTATCAGGTAGTTGATTATTTTCAATCATTATCTCTATAAAACGCTTCGGTAGTAGGCGAGAAAGTGTATTTTTTAATAATTGATTCGGCTGTGCTTGTCGTTTTTCTTGTAAATAGCTTTCCAAGTCAGTGTCAGGAAGTAAGTTAATGCTCACATTCTCTCCCGGATGCCAATAACTAGAGATTTGTAAAATAGCAGGACCGGAAAGCCCACGATGAGTAAAAAGAATATTCTCTTTAAATTGGGTGCCATTTTCAGCGGTGACAATAGCAGGGATCGCCACACCAGAGAGCGGGCTGAGTTGTTCAAGTTGTGGCTTGTGTAATGTAAAAGGGACTAAGCCTGCACGAGTGGGCAATACATTAAGGCCAAATTGTTGCGCAATTTTATAGCCAAAAGGGGTGGCACCTAAACCGGGCATTGAAAGTCCTCCGCTGGCAATCACTACAGAGGAGGCGGTTATTGTTTTCTCTCCTACCAAAAGAGTAAAGCCTTCGGCGGTTTTCTCTATTTGAGTCACCTCACTACGTAAGCGAATACTTACTTTTCCTTCATGACATTCTGCGAGTAATAAATCAACAATTTGCTGGGCAGAATCATCACAAAATAATTGCCCTAACGTCTTTTCGTGGTAAGCAATATGGTGCTTTTGTACTAACTCGATAAAATCCCATTGTGTATAGCGAGCAAGTGCTGACTTACAAAAATGAGGATTATCGGATAAGTAAGCTGATGGCTCGATATACATATTGGTAAAATTGCAACGTCCACCACCAGACATTAAAATTTTTCTGCCGGCTTTTTTGCCATTATCTAAAACTAAAACAGATAATCCCGCTTGTCCTGCTAAAGAGGCACAAAAAAGTCCAGCGGCCCCCGCACCTATAATAACTGTATCGAATGATCCCACAATGATGTCTCGTTCTTGGTTGTCTCTGACTACTTAATCAGTGATCTTCGTGTAAAATCAGAGTATTTTGTAAAATTATATGGAGAAATCTGTATTTTTCACCTAAATTCGTATTTGCAAGCAAAAAATTTATCAGAAATTTACTTTTTTTTTATGTTTATTAATTAAATGATATATAAGGAATTATCTTAAAAACCCGTCATTTTCCTTGGTTATCAAATCAAAAAAAGGTTAAATTTCGCTTCCACCGTTCGCATTTGTCGCTGATAATGCGCCGCGTTCATGTCCAACTAACTGGCTTAACGTCTATGCTACATTTGTTTACTGACCTGGAATTTCATACAGGTTTAATGTTGGTTTTAGCACTGATTTTCGTGCTATTTTATGAAGCCATTAATGGCTTTCATGATACCGCAAATGCGGTAGCAACTGTTATTTATACTCGTGCTATGCGTGCGCAATTTGCGGTCGTGATGGCGGGTGTATTTAACTTCCTTGGAGTTTTGCTCGGTGGATTGAGCGTGGCTTACGCTATTGTTCACTTATTACCGACAGATCTTCTGCTAAATGTGAGCTCGGCTCATGGCCTTGCCATGGTTTTTTCGTTGCTGTTAGCTGCCATTATCTGGAACTTAGGTACATGGTATTTCGGTATTCCAGCATCCAGTTCACATACGCTGATAGGTGCTATCATTGGTATTGGTTTAACAAATGCTATCGTGACAGACTCGTCAATCGTTGATGCATTAAACATACCTAAAATGATCAGTATCTTCCTTTCTCTTATCCTTTCCCCAATTATTGGCTTGGTGATTGCTGGCGCAATGATTTTCTTGTTACGTCGCTATTGGAGTGGCACGAAAAAACGTCGTCGTATCCACCTAACCCCTGCCGAACGTGAGAAAAAAGATGGTAAACGCAAACCACCATTTTGGACTCGTACCGCGCTGATTTTATCTGCGGTAGGGGTGAGTTTCTCACATGGTGCGAATGATGGTCAGAAAGGTATTGGTCTTATCATGTTAGTTTTAATTGGTGTCGCCCCAGCAGGGTTTGTCGTCAATATGAATGCTAGCGGATACGATATCACTAAAACTCATGATGCCGTTGTACACTTACAACAGTATTATGAGAAGCATCAACCAGCTCTACAACATGCGATTGAAAATACCCCGGTAGTATCAGCACAAGCTGATCCTAACGACACGGATTTTCATTGTAATAGCGCAAGAACGCCAATTGTTCTCAATCAAACAGAACAAATGTTGTCTGGTATTAGCTCTTATGATGAGCTGAGTGCAGACCAGCGTGCTCAAATGCGTCGCTTACTGATGTGTATTGCTGATACAGCTACGGAAGTTGCTAAACTACCAGAAACTAGCGCCCAAGATGCACGGTTCTTAAAAACATTGAGTCGTGACCTGCTAAATACAGTGGAATATGCACCAATTTGGATCATTATCTCTGTGGCTTTAGCGCTCTCTATCGGGACAATGGTAGGTTGGAAACGCGTTGCGGTAACTATCGGTGAGAAGATTGGTAAAAAAGGTATGACTTATGCACAAGGTGTTTCTGCTCAGGTGACTGCGGCAGTTTCTATCGGTGTAGCAAGTTATACAGGTATGCCAGTATCAACAACACAAGTGTTATCATCTGCGGTTGCAGGTACGATGATTGTTGATGGTGGTGGGGTGCAGACCAAAACCGTGAAAAATATTGCGTTGGCCTGGATCTTAACATTACCAGTGAGTATTGCTTTATCCGGTGTGCTTTATTGGATTTCACTTTCACTGCTGGTGAATAGCTGATAATAATAAGCATCCTAATAGTATTGAGAAACGGTGACTAACTCGTCACCGTTTTTTTATCCCTATAAAACCTACCAAATAATCATGGCGATCAAGCTTGCTACAGCAAGAATACAAAAGCGACTTACTAGGTAGAATTGTCGATAAATCCGTTCACAACGCATAATCACTTCAGGATCATGGTGGTTAGTATATTGGCGTTGATTTATATATCGAATAAGTCTTAACTGTTTTGAAAATTGACCATGCATAGTGAAAAATCCATTCCCATCGACAGATTGGTAAAGTAATGGATCAGATTGGCGCAATATGGTGAGTAATACCCGAATTGATGAGAAATAACGCATCATATTAATCAGGCAAAGAATACACAACGCCCAAAAGATAACAATGACACTAAACATAATCCCCTCCCTAGAATAGCTGATTCTGAGATGAGAAAACCTTTTGCATTTACATGGAAAGGTTAATTTTTCTCTTATTTAAGTCTAGGTGATATTAAGCAAGAAATAAAAGCGAGTTGTTCAAGTTGTTCGCTTTTTCAAAAAAATGATTAAAAAATAACTCTAATAGGGTGTTTTTATTGTGCTTTGTGCATTATTCACATTAATATGTGGATATTGTCGAAGAACGACTCCTCACTTATTTAAAATGGTGTATATTGTTGTTACCGATAGATGCTTTCTTTGATGGTATTTGCACTAAGTTGTGATCAAGGCAACATCTAACTTTCATCATAAAACGTTATATTTAATGTAAAGGATATAGGCGTAATAGCCTTTCCGACCGATTAATCAGCTTATGGAAGGAGTTTACGATGGCTTATAAGCATATTCTAGTTGCAGTTGATTTATCCCCTGAGAGCAACGTCTTGGTGCAGAAAGCTGTATCTATGGCAAAACCCTATAATGCCAAAGTTTCCTTAATTCACGTTGATGTTAACTACTCTGATCTGTATACCGGTTTAATTGATGTTAACCTTGGTGATATGCAACAACGCATCACTGATGAAACACGTAATGCACTAAAAGATCTCTCTGATAACTCAGGTTATGAGATCCAAGAAACACTCAGTGGTAGCGGGGATTTAGGCCAAGTTCTTGTTGATGCGATTAAAAAATACGATATGGACTTAGTGGTTTGTGGTCATCACCAAGATTTCTGGAGCAAATTGATGTCATCAGCACGTCAACTAATTAATACCGTTCATGTTGATATGTTAATTGTTCCTCTGAAAGATGATGAAGAGTAATCAACTGATTATTTAAGCAAAAAAAATGCCTGCTTATGCAGGTATTTTTTTGTCCAAAAATCCTGATTTTATTAGCCTTTAGTGAGGTCAAGCTTTTTTTTTTGTCTAATTGTAAAAAAAATGTCTTGAAGTAGGAATACATTTTAATGATATATTCAATAGGCAAAACAATATCAACCTCACATAAATCCCAAAAATATTCCGAATAAATGAGGTTATGCCAACATCACATTACATAAAAAGGAATAGCTGAATGAATAGATCTGGCTCATTATCTTCGTTTTTAGAAGAGGTAGAAAAATATAACGCTCATCAACCTGAATACCATCAGGCGGTACGTGAAGTTTTTACCACTCTGTGGCCTTTTTTAGAGAAAAATCCACAATATCGTGAACAATCATTACTTGAGCGCTTAGTTGAGCCTGAACGTATTATTCAGTTTCGCGTCTGTTGGTTAGATGATAAAGGACAAGTTCAAGTTAATCGCGCATGGCGAGTACAATTTAACTCTGCTATTGGTCCCTACAAAGGTGGAATGCGTTTTCATCCATCGGTAAACCTCTCTATTTTAAAATTTTTAGGTTTTGAACAGACCTTTAAAAATGCACTGACAACACTGCCGATGGGAGGCGCTAAAGGGGGATCTGATTTTAATCCCAAGGGGAGAAGCCACGCAGAGGTGATGCGTTTTTGTCAGGCGTTAATGACTGAGCTCTATCGTCATTTAGGGGCTGATACTGATGTCCCCGCGGGAGATATTGGTGTGGGAGCAAGGGAAGTTGGCTTTATGGCCGGAATGATGAAAAAGCTCTCGAATAGCAATGAATGTGTCTTTACGGGTAAAGGTTTATCATTTGGTGGCAGTTTGATCCGTCCAGAAGCCACAGGGTACGGTTTAGTCTATTTTACTAACGCAATGCTTAAACGTCACGGTATGTCCCTTGAGGGAATGCGTGTAGCCGTTTCTGGTGCTGGCAATGTGGCACAATTTACCATTGAAAAATGCCTTGAGCTGGGGGCGAAAGTGGTCACCGCTTCAGATTCTGGCGGAACCGTGGTGGACGAAGCTGGATTTACAACCGAAAAACTGGCTCGCTTAACTGAAATTAAAAATAATTATGGTCGTATTGAAGAGTACGCCAAAGAGTTTGGTTTAACTTATCTTGAAGGGCAACAGCCTTGGGCTGTCGCTGTTGATATTGCACTACCTTGTGCTACACAAAATGAATTAGATTTAGACGCCGCAAAAGTGTTAATTAAAAACGGTGTTAAAGCTGTTGCCGAAGGCGCAAATATGCCAACGACCATTGCGGCAACCGATGCTTTTATTGAGGCGGGAGTCTTGTTTGCACCGGGTAAAGCCGCTAACGCTGGAGGGGTAGCAACTTCGGGGTTAGAAATGGCGCAAAATGCAGCACGCTTGAGTTGGAAAGCTGAGAAAGTTGATGCTCGCTTACATCATATTATGCTGGATATTCATCACGCTTGTGTAAACTATGGCGGTGAGGGTAAACAAACTAATTATATTCAAGGGGCTAATATTGCGGGTTTTGTTAAAGTTGCTGATGCAATGTTAGCGCAAGGCGTGCTGTAATTTTTTAAGTTAGTGCGAGCGCATAGCGCTCGCTCTGACCGTTTCAATCATTTTCTCTTCCCCCTTAGGCCTAATTTTCATCTGCTATGCTTAAAAGAGTGACTATTTATTTTTAAGCTGGAGGTTATATGGCTACGCAAATTTATTTTACTCTCTCGAATAAAGTGGCTGTTATTACTGGTGGTGCGGCTGGAATTGGCTTATCTATCGCACAGATGTTTATCGAAAAAGGGGCTAAAGTCGCTTTATTGGATAGATCAGAGCAGGTTGAGCAAGTGGCGCATCGTTTAAATAGTGCGGTGGGGATCTGGTGTGATGTTTCAAGTGAAGAGTCCGTAAAACAAGCGGTACATTCAGTCATTGAAGAGTTCGATCGCATTGATATTCTTGTTAATTGTGCAGGTATTGTCGCTTTAGCTCCCGCCGAATCGTTATCTCTTGAAGATTGGAATAAAACCTTATCAGTTAATTTAACGGGGACTTTTTTACTGTGTCAGCAAGTGGGGCAGCATATGCTACAACGCGGGCAAGGTAAGATAATTAATCTCGCCTCTCAAGCAGGTATTATCGCTTTACCAGAACATATTGCCTATTGTGCAAGTAAAGCCGCTATTATCAATATGACAAAGGTGATGGCGCTAGAGTGGGGACCCAAAGGCCTACAAATCAATGCGATATCCCCTACTATTGTGATGACCGATTTAGGTAAAAAGGCTTGGGAAGGTGAAAAAGGTGAACAGATGAAAGCGCAAATACCTGCAAGGCGATTTGCTGAGCCAGAAGAGATTGCTGCCGCGGCTGTATTTTTAGCAAGCGCTGCAGCGGATATGATCAATGGCCATAATCTGGTGATTGATGGTGGATATACTATTCAATAGATAGCAATATTATAATTAAAAAGTTACGGAAAAAGAGGGGGAGACACGCCCCTCTATGGGTTATCTATGGCTAGATACAAGGATAGATATCAAAACGGTGATTTTTGGTGGTGACACTTGCATGTGCGGGTTGATTATTTAACGGCTCAGCATAATCAGGACGCTTAATAACCACTCGTTTTTTAGCCAGTGCCATGGCTGGTGCTAATAATGCATCAGCATCTTCATCCGCACCGACAAGAGATTGGAATACCCGCATCTCTTTTTTCACTAATGCGCTTTTGGTTTTATGGGGATACATAGGATCAAGATAGACCACATCGGGTGCAGGGCTGATTTGCGTGAGAGCCTGTGCAGATGAAGCATAAATGAGCTTCATACGCTGTTGCATCCACTCACCAATATCCGCATCGAGATAAGCGCGTTTCAAGCCATCTTCAAGTAATGCAGCTACCACAGGGTGACGTTCAACCATTCTTACGTTACAACCAATAGAGGCTAATACAAAGGCATCACGGCCTAATCCTGCTGTTGCATCAACCACATCGGGTAGATAATCCTTTTTAATACCTACTGCTTTGGCTACCGCTTCACCACGACCACCGCCAAATTTACGACGATGAGCCATAGTACCCGCGACAAAATCCACGTAGATCCCACCAAGTTTAGGCTCATCTTGTTTACGCAATTCAAGGTGAGTGGGCGTTAAGACTAACGCCATAGTTTGTGTGGCGTCGTGAATTAATCCCCAACGTTGCGCTAAAGCAGATAAGGCGCTGTTATCAGCGCCTTCTTCACAAAGTAAACAGATATTCACATATCATCCTTTAATGCCGTAGCCTTTGAGCATAGCATCAAGTTTCGGCTCACGACCACGGAAGCGTTTGAACAGCTCCATTGGCTCTTCTGAACCACCACGGGTTAAAATATTATCAAGGAATGATTGACCTGTTTGGCGATTAAAAATGCCCTCTTCAGAGAAGCGAGAGAAGGCATCAGCTGCCAGTACATCAGCCCATAAATAGCTGTAATAACCTGCTGCATAACCACCGGCAAAAATATGGCTAAAGGCATGAGGGAATCGCACCCAAGGTGTTGCAGGTACTACCGAGACTTTCTCTTTTACGCTATTTAGTATTTCCATGATACGAGCACCTTTAGCCGGATCATATTCAGCGTGTAGGCGGAAATCAAACAGACCAAATTCTAGTTGGCGTAATACAAACATCGCAGACTGATAATTTTTTGCTTTGAGCATATTATCAAGCATAGCCTGCGGTAATGGCTCGCCAGTTTCATAATGACCAGAAATAAAGGCTAACGCTTCTGGCTCCCAGCACCAGTTTTCCATAAATTGGCTTGGTAACTCAACCGCATCCCATGGTACGCCATTAATACCTGATACATCAGCGGTATCAATTTGCGTTAGCATGTGGTGTAAACCATGACCAAACTCATGGAATAGCGTGGTTACTTCGTTATGGGTGAAGAGTGCGGGTTTATCACCTACTGGTTTATTAAAGTTGCAGGTAAGATAGGCGACAGGATTTTGTAGTGTGCCATCAGCATGACGCATTCTACCAATGCAATCATCCATCCAAGCACCACCGCGTTTATGTTCACGAGCGTATAAATCAAGATAGAAGCTACCGCGCAATGTGTTGCTTTCATCATATAATTCAAAGAAACGTACATCATCGTGCCAAGTGTCGATATCATGACGCTCTTTAGCCGTTAAACCATAGATACGGTGAACCACTTCGAATAAGCCACTTAATGCACGGTGCTCTGGGAAGTAAGGACGTAACTGTTCGTCATCAATGGAGAATAGATGTTGTTTTTGTTTTTCGCTGTAGTAAGCCAGATCCCAAGGCTCTAGTTTCTCCACACCATAATGTGTTTTGGCAAAGTGCGTTAATTCAGCCAGCTCTTTTTCGCCTTGAGGATGAGCTCGAGAGGCTAAATCAGTTAAGAAATTAAGTACTTGTTCTGGTGATTCTGCCATTTTAGTGGCAAGTGATTTTTCGGCATAATTTTTAAAACCGAGCAACTGAGCTAACTCATGGCGTAATGCTAAAATTTCCGCTATCACTTCACTATTATCCCATTGACCTGCATTAGGGCCTTGATCAGAGGCGCGAGTGCTATAAGCAATACTCATCTCTTTTCTAAGCTCACGATTATCAGCATAGGTCATAACAGGTAGATAGCTTGGCATATCGAGCGTTAATAGATAACCTTGTTGCTCTTTTGCTTGTGCCATTGCTTTGGCTGCATCAATGGCGCTTTGCGGCATACCGGAAAGTTCACTTTCATCGGTGATAAGTTTAGACCACCCCATGGTCGCATCTAACACATTATTACCAAATTTGGCGCTCAGTTCTGATAGGCGTGCACTGATTTCACCAAAACGCTGTTGTTTCTCTTTTGGTAAACCGATACCGGATAATTCAAAGTCACGTAATGCATTCTCAACGGCTTTTTTTTGTGGTTGAGTCAGTAAGGCAAAATCAGCGCTTTCTTTGATAGATTTATAGGCTTGATATAATCCTTCGTGCTGACCCATCCAAGTACTGAACTCAGACAGTAAAGGTAAGCTCTGCTCGTAAGCTTCGCGTAATTCAGCGCTATTTTTAACGGAGTTTAAATGGCTAACAGGAGACCAAACACGAGAAAGTTTATCACCCGCTTCGGCTAACGGTTGGCAAAGATTATCCCAACTAAAAGCGGTGTTGTCAGCGAGAAGTTTTTCTACGGTTGCACGATAATTAGCTAAAACTTCTTTAATGGCAGGTACAACGTGTTTTGGTTCTATCTGGGAAAATGCAGGTAATCCCGTTGTGCTAAGTAATGGATTTGACATAAAAAACATCCTGTATCTGGGTTTACAGTGACATGGCATACATCACTGAGTTTATTCGTCATAGGTAATAAGATGAGGATGAAAGTGCATAAGTTCAATAGTATCGCGTTAATTATCAGTTTTTTTACTCAAAAGCGGGATTATTTTCTTTGAAAGAGGTTTTATTGATTTAGTGCACTTGGGAATGATTTTATTTCAGCGTATAATCATCATGTTATTTCATACAAATAATCCTATATGGAAGATCATCGTCCCCGGTGGGGCGGCTGGACTTCAAATCCAGATGGGGCCGCCAGCGGTCCTTGGCAGGTTCGACTCCTGTGATCTTCCGCCACTTAAGTTCATTACACCTCCCAAAACTCAATCAATCCCTTAATGATCAGTTATTAAGCTATTTTTAGTTCAACAAATGTTAAAACGTTTGCAAGAGAATTGACTCACAGGAGTGCTATTAGGCAGATATGTGAAAAGTAAGCATACTCGTACATGTTCGGTGAATGGTATTGATAGTGATAGTAAATTGCATAAGGCGCTATGGGTGATGACTGAAAAATGTACGAATATTATTCAGAAAGATGGATAGTATCGGGGATCGTATTACATTGTTTTTTCATAAAATAATGTGCTTGCTATCTATTTGCTGGTGGCCTTATTTTTTTGTTAAATATGCTATATTGTTGTTCACAGTTTATGCATAACGTATAGAGCGGAGGCCATGTAATGAGTGATAATCTTCCTGAAGCACCACAGGGTGAATTTATTTTGTTCCGCAGTGAAGATGGTCAAACTCGTGTCGAATGCCGCTTTGAGTCTGATACGTTGTGGTTATCTCAATCCTCGATTTGTGAGCTTTACGGTAAAGCTAAGTCCACGATTAGTGAGCATATTCGCAATATTTTTACTGAGGGTGAGTTAGTCGAAGATTCAGTTGTTCGGTTTTACCGAACAACTGCGGATGATGCTAAGCAGTACAATGTAAAATACTTCAATCTCTCAATGATCCTTGCCATTGGCTACCGTGTCCGCTCTGTCCGTGGTACTCAGTTTCGTCAGTGGGCAACGCAAACGCTGGAACAGTATCTGATTAAAGGGTTTGTGATGGACGATGAACGGCTGAAAAACCCGCCTATCGGTCAGTCAGTCGTACCGGATTACTTTGATGAGATGCTCGAACGCATCCGTGATATTCGTGCCAGTGAGCGGCGGGTATATTTACGGGTGAAAGAGATCTTCACCATGGCAGCGGATTACGAACCATCCAATAAAGAAACAACTCGTTTCTTCCAATCTATCCAAAACAAACTGCATTTTGCTTGTACTGGCATGACTGCTGCGGAGCTTATAGCTAGTCGCGCAGATGCCAGTCAGCCGGATATGGGCTTAACCAGCTATAAATTTGATGAGGTGCGTAAAACCGATGTCACGATTGCGAAGAATTATCTACGCGAAAATGAGCTGAAAGAATTAAACCGTATCGTCAATATGTGGCTGGATTTTGCTGAAGACCAAGCGCTGCGCCGTAAGCAAGTTTTTTTACAAGATTGGGATACTAAGCTAGATCAGTTTTTAAGTTTCAATGACCGTGATGTATTACAAGGCGCAGGTGGAATTAGTAAGAAAGCCGCTGATGAAAAAGCCAAAGAGATATTTGATATTTATGCTCAAAAACGTCGTCGATTAAAAGAAACCGAAGGGGAAAGGGCAAATATTGAGGCATTGAAAGATTTGCTAAAAAAAGGTAAGTAAGATAATAAGATAAGTAGTGTATTTACCATCCTCTAAAAATAAGTGAAATTACCACTACGGATAGAATGTTCTTAGATAAAAATCTCTACGCTGTGTCACTCAGAATCTCGGATGACGTTTAGTCTTAAAGACTAAGCTTATTTTTTAACACTTCATACGGTGTTTTACCAGCATGCGCTGAGTGAGGGCGATGACAATTATAAAAAGCCTCCCATTCAGCTAATTATTCATGTAAATCGACATCATCTTTATAATCGATATATTGATAAACTTCTTGCCATATTATTAATGCAAAGAAAAATATTTTTGCATAATTATATATATTATTTTTATTAAAATAACTTCTTAGGCATTTAATTACCGTTAAAGATATATAAAAATATAATAACAGAATGCTATTATTGATCTAAATCAATAATCTAGTCAGTCTGTAATTATAATTACTTATTAAAATTGATCTCTATTTTCATTAAAATGTGTTTTTACACTTTATATTAGTATTAATAGAATTAAAAAAGATATTTAAAATCATGTGATTACTTTACAAATATATTGATACTAATTCTTTGATTAAGTGCTATTTTTGGGCTTAAGTGTTCTTCATGAGTATGATTACAGGATATTCAACCAGAAATGCGCTTTTATCAGAGTATTATAGTACTCTAATTATTAGTACTTAAATCGCTATTTGATGAATTATGTAACAAATTGTAAATGTATATGATCAAATATATCAATTAGGCTATATCAATAATGCATTATTCTTTATTTTTCTGCAATTCTATAAAAAATATATTTTTTAAATTATTTTTTAATTAAAGACTTAATTTATTTAATTATCATATAATTAATAAAAATCTTTTCTTTTAAATACAAATTATTTGCGTAAGCTAATAAATTAAATCGATCAATAACCAATATTTGATAGGTTGTAGCTATTAAGTTAACTAACTTCGATCGGTATAAACGTTTTTACTCTTATTTTTATATATTTATGATTGATTTAAATGAAATGTTTAGTTAACAATTTTCTATTGGAGTGTAATTAATGAAATCTAATATGATTAGTGGTCATGTTGGTATTTTTTTAAGAAAAGCACGTAAAGAAAAAAATATGACAGGAAAGCAGTTGGCAAGATTGATGAATGTTAGCCAACAACAAATTTCACGATATGAAATAGGAGCTACTGCAATTACCGTTGATCAATTAGCAAATTTTTTATTAATTTTAGATAAAAAATGGGTAGATGTATTTAAATATCTTGAAAATGAGTTTTCCGATGAGAGAGAAATAAACAAAGTCGATAATAAAAAGAAATATATTTTATGGAAAGGTTGTCAAACAAAAAACTTCATAAATAACTTTTAATTACATTAAAAATTAATAAATCACATAAAATAATTATCATTACAATTATTTTATTGATTATATTTTATAAAAAGCACAATTAAAGGTGTTTTTTATACTATGTAATTGTTTTTTATAAATCAAAATTAGAGAGAATAATATGTTAAATAAAAAAATAGCATCGGTGATGCTATCAACAATTATTGCTGCTTCTTTTGCTACGGCTGCTAATGCAGATACTCGTGTTGCACAAGCAACCGCGACTTGGCAAGCAACTGCAATTAAAGATACAACCAGTATGTTAGTTGTCACTCCATTAAAAAGTCTGACTTTTAATTATGCTGAAGGCCAAAAATCATTTAACCAACAAAATGGTGCATTTGATATTGCTATTCAAGGACAATCTGGCGCAACCGATTTTAAATTATCATCAAAACTGATTGCTAATACGTTAGCAAGAACAACTGATGATTCAACATTAACAGTTGGTGTTAAATGGAATGGGGAAGACCTTTCTAAAACAACTGATGTCGTGTTAATTGATACATCAAAAGGGTTAACCTCAGGTTTAGATAATTTAGCTGCTGATGGTATTTACAATGGTTCTGAGCGCGCTACAGATCGTGGTGAATTCACTTTTGTAATTGCCAGTGCACAAGCAGCAGGAGCAACAGCCGATTTTAAATCACTGGCTGATGGTGTCTGGGATGGTGATGTAAAAGTGCAATTTACTGCCACTTGGGATGGTGACTTTTCTACCGTTAAACCTAATCCAGAACCTTAATTCTCCTTTATTGGCTAATTGATATTACGATAAAGATACTATAGGGAAGTAATATCTTTATCGTTATTTATTTTTAGAAACTGACTATTATGAATAAGATAAAATTAATCCTTTTTTTATTATTGTGGTTTCCATTAAAAAATAGTTTTGCAGTAAATGTAGGTAATATAACAGAGATAATATCTTCTGATGAAAGTACTCTTGCCAAAGAAATTGAAAATACAGTAAATACGGCAAGATTAGTCAATTTGACAATAGAAAAATTAGACTCACCACTTGAAAATGGGAAAGTTATTCCGGTTACTGATCCCAATGAAATTTTATCAACACCGGCTAATCTGATTCTTCCCGGTCATGCAAGTGATGTATTTAAAATCATTTATCAAGGGCCTAAGGATGATAAAGAGCGTTATTATCGATTAAATTGGAAAGATGATCCTATTGCTGAAAATGGTATAACACAAAGCTCAAAATCAGCGACAGCAACAATATCTGCAACTATTAGTACAATTTTAGTGGTTGCACCCAGAATTGAAAATTTTAATTATCAGTATCATGATAATAAAGTTTCTAATATCGGTAATAGTTCATTTCGTGTTGTGGCTTCAGGCCCTTGTCTAGCAGAAAAACAACAATATGGTGTGGAGGGAATGTGTCGCGAGCGTTATTACCTTATGCCACATTTAGCCGTTAAATTACAACTTGTCGATCTCACAAATAAAAAATCTAGCGTAGGCATTTGGCACAAAGGAGAGTTCATTGTTGTCAAATAAAAAATAAAGAATGGGCTAAATCATGCGTAAGAGTATTATCGCTTTATCAATATTAGGTATTATTTTTTCGAATACGATTAATGCTAATGAAATAAAAAGAATTAAAGTGGGCGGATATATTATTCCTCCGGCATTTGTTAATGCTTTAGAGGAAGGTATGTCGGTGCCCGTTTTCTTACGACTTAATGATGCAAATAAACAAAACCAAAGTGAAAAGAAAATTGCAGATGCGATTATTGTTATCGATAATGATAAAATAAAACTATCAAGTATTCAATTAATCGAAAATAATCAAGGCGCAACACTAAATCAGTTATTAGTTGATAAAATTGAAAGTAAAAAAAATGCTATCTTTAATGAAAATAATAGTATAGCTATTGATAGTAATGCTGTTCTTCAATTAAATGTCTCTTCATTTAATTTATCATTAGATGTTGATAAGTCAGCTTTTGCACCCAAAGAACATGCTAGACAATCCATATTAGGAAATTCATCTGTTAATTCATTTTCTGCTGTGGCCAACTATGATTTGGGCGTCTTTCAAAGTCGTGTTAAAAACGCCCAAGATTCATCCAGTAGCTACTTTAATTTAGACACGTTATTAGCTAAAGCTGAACACCATTTTAATATTAATGCATCTGCCTACAGTATAGGTAAATCCAATTCCAATATTGAACTCTATAGAGCAATGTATGAACGTGATTTTAATGGATTGCGTTTTGCTATCGGGTTAATGAGCACTTGGAATTTACAGTCCTTAGCCAGCTTAACAGTATTGAGCAGCAGTAAAATTTATGCAGCATCAATCGGGAATAATTCATCAAGTAGGGTGGTGAATAAACAGCAATCATTAACTCCGATTTATGCTTTTTTAAATAGTCCTGGTGAAGTTCGTATTTATCGCCAAGGTAAATTATTAAATATTCAAAATTTCCCGATGGGTAATTTTGAAGTTGATACCAGCATGTTGCCTTATGGTATTTATGAAGTAACGATTGAAACCGTTATTGATGGCAAGGTAGTGACAACACAACATCAAACCATTAATAAGTCTTTTGGTACCGCTAACGGTAATTTTGACCAATTAAATTGGGAAATTTATGGTGGCTATATTGATTTTGATAAACGTCATTATATCAAAGAGGGTGGCTCTTATAACCAAACTCCCGAAAAAAGTTATTTAATCGGTAGCTCTTTTGCTTATAACTTTCCTGTGTTATCCGGTATTCGTTTTCAAATGTCTAACTATGGATTTGATAAATTTATTGTACAGGAGACGAATATCAGTGTAGCGGTAAATAACTACCTTTCTATTGCTTGGCAAGGAATGTTAGAGAATCATGGTAGTCACCGTAATATTAGTACGCTTTCTATTAATATCCCTGAAGGCTATGGTTCATTATGGGCATCTAAAGAGAAAACTATCGTAAGAGGTGATTTACCGCTATATGAGGCAGACAGTTACTCTTATGGAGGAACTATTAATTTCGATAAGATAATGGATAGAACGGGTTCATTTACTATCAGCAATACCAAAGATAAGCGAGTTGGTAGTGATTCTATTAATTATGAATATGCAAATACATTATTTTCGGGACGTTATGGCACGGTAGGATTAAGAGCTGGGGTTCAGCGTTATCATTATGATAATCAAAATAGCACTAATGAAAAATTTATTAATCTTGATTTCTCTTTACCTCTTTCAACGTGGTTAAGTACTGGGATCTCTTCAACCAATGGCAATGTAAAAGCCAATATTTATGTGAATAAGAATTTTGAAAACTCCGTGATCACTAATGCGGGCGTTTCTGTTTCTAAGTTAGTACATGATAAAGATAATGGTGAATCTGACTTCTCAACACTAGGTTACGCTTCTTATGATACGAAGTATAACTCTGGTACGGTGACCATTAATCGCCCTGATAATAAACGACTCAATGGTAATTTAACTTCTCGTGGCTCTATAGCTTATAGTGAAGGGATGATCACACCCAGTGGTCAACAAGGTAAATCTGGCATTATTATCAATTCAGATATTAAAGGTAGTGGCAGTATGCTCGCTAAAGTTAACGGGCAAAATTACCCGATTAGTGGAAAAAATACCTTTATTCCATTATCTCCTTATTCAGATTATGACATCCAATTGATGAATGATGGCAAATCGAAAGACAGCTTTGACATTATTTCTGGCCGAAATAAATCCATCACATTGTATCCAGGAAATATTGCCTTTTATCAACCGGAAGTGAGGCAATTAGTCACGGTTTTCGGACGTCTGAAATCCCCTAATGGTGAACTTTTAAAATATGCTTCAATTCGAAACCATATTGGTCGAACTAAAACAGATCAAAATGGTGAGTTTTCAATGGATGTAGATGTCCGTTATCCGGTGATCTCGTTACTACAAGAAGATCAGCAAACAATCTGTGAAGCAGACTTAGATCTTAAAGGGGCACAAGGAGCAATGTGGGTTGGAGAGGTAACTTGTCAACCTCAGTCTAGTTTCGTAAAAAGATAACGAGAACTTTATTATGAATAGCAAAATATTTTTTTTACTCGTAGCACCTTGTCTTTTAAATTTATCGCTGTCTACAACCAGTCAAGCCGCTACGGTAACTAATAGTTACGTTTTTATTGAGAATAATGTGGATAATGAATATTTTATTACCCCAAGAACAACCGATCCGCGTTTTTCGGGTGCCAATAAATATACGCGTTATTCAAAATCTTCACAGCTCAGTTTAGGTTATATGGGGTATACCAATACATCTATTCAGGCCAATCAATATGTCGATATTTGGCTAGAAAATTCTCAAATAGATAAGCCATTTGTGGGTAACCGATGTATGAGGCGTTATTGTACAGATGATAGTGGCTATTGGCCTGCGCAATATATAGGTAAAGACGGGGCTTATAAAATAGTTCAGACTAATACTAACGGTGAATCGGCTTATGCTCGGGGGATATTTAGTGATTCGGCATACCTGTATTTTCGCCAATTGCCTGTCGGCACTGTAGAGACCTATAGTTATAGAGCCTGTATGACAAAAACAGACTATGATCCCAGTAAAGGCGAATCTTGCCAAAGTATCGGCGGAAGAATGCTTGCATCACATGAGTTTAATATCACTAAGTCTGGGCATATAAAACTGACCTCAACGGGAGCTTTACAAGAAATATTTATTGATAGTAACGGTAATCCCACGATTGGCTTAGGCTCTCAGTTTTGCCGAGTGGGTATTGTATCAAACCAAAATGGTATTATTTGTCAGGTGATTGATCATGAAACTACTGGGGATATATTTACCAATATTAGGCTTAATTTAAAAATTAATAATACACTGATCCCTTTTACGCCAGCGGCAAATACAATAAAAATTGGCCCCGATGATGGCAGTAATAACTGGTATAATTATAATACAACATATCCCGCTAATTATTATTTTAAAGTTAATAATAAAAATGTTTCTATCTTTTTATCTAATACCTTTTTAAAAAGACTCGTCTCTAGTAATGTCGACTTTAAAAATAGCCAAGACTTTTTTACCTTTTCATTTACCAATACAGCGGTGCCTCAATCTGGGTATTATGAGTTCACCCCCTCAAATACACTTATCCTGAAACCGAGAGATTATGGCATAAGCATTATCCCTGCGGATTTTAACCCTCATCAATCTAAAACGGGAAAAGTGGGTAATGAAGAGCCACCCATTGAGTTTAACTATATTGTTACCACCAGTGGCCCCAGACAAGCCGACTCTATTACTGCATCTGTAGAAGGGCCACAAACAACATTAAAAGGGCAATCTTATTGTTTATTCTCTTCCAGTGATAACCGACTTAATGTGCCTTTTCCGGCTTATCTCTCATTTAAAAATAGTGATGGTACGGATGCAAAATATAGAGCGAGTTGTGATAGTCATGAAATTTCATTAAAAAATGCGTTATGGACAGAAACACCATGGGATAGACCTGATGAAGACTTAGGCTCTTTTTATAGAACGAACCTAGATTTATCTTTTCCAATGAATGATGCTAACTCATTTTTCACTTTAGATGGTATTGATTGGCTAGGAACAGTCTCAGCCAGTGGAACGGTAACGGTTAAGGCTATATGGACTGGGCCTGATATTAACTAAAGTTGATTATTTTTATGTTATGGCGACTGATAAGAACGTACTGGTTTTTTTATTTAAGTCGCTTTCTATTATAACGAATACTGAAATTTTAATATGAAACTAATATCTTGGTTTAAGATACTTTGCGGGATGTTGTTAGTCTTCTTTTATCACCATGCATATGCACTTTATATTAGTGCAGATATTTCCTCTATGGAGTCGGGGGAATCCTTCTTTTCTAAGCCCTATATTAATGATACTAAAAAAACCAATTTATATACATTTAGTGCTTACCAAATTGATAGGCCGGGTTATCAAGAGCAGGGCACACCTATTCAGAATGGAGAAATTCTTTTTACTCCCCTTAAAAAAATTCTATTACCCGGGGAGCAGGAATTTTTCAAAATTTTCTATCGAGGAGAGGCGGATGAGAAAGAACGTTATTATAAAATTATTATTAGTGAAACGCCACTTGATATAAGAAATGATGAAGGGCAAAAAAAACAACCACTGTTCTACCCCACAGTAAGTTTAGAAACCTATTTTGTTGTTAGACCTAAAGATCCAGATTTCAAATATGATTTAAATATTAATCAAGGAATATTAAAAAATACAGGCAATACTTATTTTAGGGTTTTGTTACATCAAAATTGTGATGGTGATGATGACTCAGAGCCTTATGTATTTTATTTATTACCCAATCAACAAATTAAAGATCTGCGCATAAGTCAAAAAAGTCGTAAGTATATTGTTATCTTTGATAAATATTACTCTATAGGGAATTGTGAGTAATGGTGTGACTTTAAAGTGTATTGGCCATGATGATCATGGCCTGTATCCGAGTCACCTATAAGAATAATGGTAGGCATAAAGAGGCACCTTATCGGACAATAGTCACTTTCCCATCAATAATAGAAAGGTAAGGATTATAATGAAATGTTCTCTCTTCAGGATTAACAAGTTTTATTGGCGATAATCTGCTAAATCCTATTTCATAGCGAAACAAACGGTTATTGTTATAGGTATTTAATTCGTATCGATTCCAATCTATATCTGAGGGTTTATATCCATCCTTGAGTAATTCTTTAAACTCTAAAGAATTCCAAAAAATATCAGGAGAGCCATTATCGGCATAGGCCATTTCTTCCCACGATATTTTTCCCATAGTTTTTAATTTATCTAGATTTTTATCAATAAATGCTTGTCGTAGTTCGGTATAAAAAGCACGAATTTTAGGAATATCGTCTTCAGTAACGGGAGTCGCTTTTTCCCATTGCCATTGGGGGAGACCCTGTATATTAAATTGGTTTTTTGCTTCTAAAACATCATACTCACTATCTCTACTGGGGCCACCAAAATAGATTTGCTCACTGTTATTTTGATATTTATCAGAGACCACCATTTTCCCATCATTATTTCCGTTTAATCTAAGTCCCGATATTAAGGAGCTATCGCCGTTTGCAGATAATTTCTTAAGTTCGACTTCACACCACATATCAGGGGTAAGTTTTTCTTCACCAGTAAAAACCGACCCATTAAACATAATTACACCTAAGGTATTTTTCCCATTAGTTAATATACTAGATATATTTTGTCCGGTAGAATAATTACCTTTAGGATTTTTTGTATTATCTGTAACCAGAATTTCATTAATTTTTACACCACAAAGTGCATTATTTGAGGATAAATTAATAACATAAATATCATTCATGGTATTTTGTGCCATAGTGACGCCACTAAAATTTAACGCCATTATGGAAAATGTTGCATAAAATAAATTTTTTAATAAGGAATGATATTTCATATTTTGATCCATCAAATTTCAACGTGAGAATAAAGATGTATAAGGCTAAAGGGCGTTATTTTATTAAAATTTAACCAACTTTAACGGATGCGTTACCGATAAGTACCCCACCACAACTAATAGTGTCCCCTGCTCGGGCAGCGGGTTTCCCGTCGATAAATACACTGTTTGAGCCACTGATTATCGTTCTAGAATGTTCTCCATGAGGGGTTAACGTATCTCCTAGCCGAGCAACCGCTTTACCATCAACTTTTACTGTTGATGAACCTGTGATGACTTTGGTAGGGCCATGATGATCATGGCCTGTATCCGAGTCACCTATAAGAATAATGGTAGGCATAAAAGAGGCACCTTATCGGACAATAGTCACTTTTCCATCAATAATAGAAAGGTAAGGGTTATAAAAATAATTATCCCCTTCAGAGTTGATTAATTCAATGGGGGATAATCGGCTAAAACCAACCTCATAGCGAAAGACTCGATTGTCGTTATAAGTAACAAAAGTATATTCATCCCAATTAATAGTATTGGGTTTATATCCTTGTTCTAATCGTTCTTGAAAATTAAGCGATTTCCAAAAGATATCAGGAGAGCCATTATCGGCATAGGCCATTTCTTCCCATGATATTTTCCCCATAGTTTTTAATTTATCTAGATTTTTATCGATAAATGCTTGTCGTAGTTCGGTATAAAAAGCACGAATTTTAGGAATATCGTCCTCAGTAACGGGAGTTGCTTTTTCCCATTGCCATTGGGGGAGGTCCTGTATATTAAATTGTTTTTTTGCTTCTAAAAGGTTATATTCACTTTTTCGACTGGGACCACCAAAATAGATTTGCTCACTGTTATTTTGATATTTATCCGAGACCACCATTTTCCCGTCATTATTTCCGTTTAACCTAAGTCCCGATATTAAGGTGTTATCGCCATTTGCAGATAATTTCTTAAGTTCGACTTCACACCACATATCAGGGGTAAGTTTTTCTTCACCAGTAAAAACAGATCCATTAAACATAATTATACCTAAGGTATTTTTCCCATTTTCAAGCACGCTAGAGATATTTTGACCAGCGGAATAATGACCTTTAGGGTATTTTTTATTATGCATTACTAACATTTCATTAATTTTTACGCCACAAACTGCATTATTTGAGGATAAATTAATAACATAAATATCATTCATGGTATTTTTTGCCATAGTGACTCCACTAAAATTTAACGCCATTATGGAAATGGCAATACATAAAGAATTTTTAAATAATGAATAATGACTCATTTTCCCTCACTTGTATGTTTGTGGTTACTAATTAAAAGGTTGCCAGCGATATGTTGATTTATCTTTAGGTAAAGGATCAAGAATAATCCATTCCTTATCATATGGTTTATCACTGATATTAATTTTTGAATTAGATTTATCGCTACCAAATTCTACTCCATCGATTTTTTCATCCTTTTCGATAGATAATCCTATTCCATACTCCACACTAGCATAAGCTTTTATTCCTTCATGGTAAAAAACTATTTCACCATTTCCACTAGGAGCCCATCCTGCTTTTAGTGTTGTTTCTACTTTTGCTTCTGCTTTAAAAAAACCAGAAATACCATAGTATTGAAAACCACCACGTATATTAGTTTCACAACTTATTTTAAAAGGTAATTCAACACCGCTACCTTCTTGATCAAATTTTGTTATACCTTCATCATCTGTTTTATATTTTAATCCACAGTTTAATGATACATTAAATATTAAATCTAATTGAGCACCGATAAAAGCACCATCTTCGCCTCGTTTTACCTCTTCTTCATCCTCAGTTCCTTTCTCACGAATAACCGTTACAATTGAATTAATTCCAAAATAAGCTGCAAATGCTTGAATCATATCAAAAGTAAATTTAAAGCCAAAGAATGGTTTTCCACCAATATAAATTTCATATTTAGGTTTTATTTGATCATTTTTTATTAACGCTAATTTCCTCTCTAGAGACGCTTCTATGGTAGGGTAAATAAGCTCGAATTTTACTAGGTCGTATTCTTGCTTTTCATATTTATTTGGACTCTTATCTGGTACTGATGATAAGATTTTATTAAAACTATCTACACCTTTATTTATTTTCTCAAGTATAGAAAGATCCTTTTTCTTTTTTAATTTTGAATATTCATGATTTTTTTCATAATTCCATTTTATTTTATCCATACCAAGAGTATGTGATATATAACCTTTTAATGTAATACTTGATTTACAAAGTTCTGTACCTGATTTTGTCCAACCACTTCTTGGTTTTGAACGATTCCTTCCTAGCGCTTCATTATTAGCGGTAGTTAACTTGATTCTTTCTTTATCACTTTGTGCTTCTGTCTTTTCTTTAAACGAAATTTTTAAATCAATTTTAGTTTCTTGTTGTAAAACTAAATAAAATGTAGTGTAAAAAATAAATTTTGTTCCAATAGTTTCATATAGGAACTTTCCAGTTCGAATAGCTTGTGAATAAAGTGTTCCTATTGGAGCTAAAGCATATGCAGCATCATGCACTTTTTTCTTTAAAGGTTTATGACCACACTCTGAAAAAGATAATTGATATTTTTGAACATGCCGTAATCGTTCGAATGAAAATCCATGATTTACATCTTGCCATACATCCACAAGAAGTTGATTAAAAATTTCGAAAGGATCTATCACCTCTGAACCAAAACCATGTAGTTGTTTTGTATAAACTAAAGAAGTATCCATGGGTTTTATAGGGGTAATATTATCAATGAAAGAGTGTTTTTCTACCTTTACTGGTCGTGAATTAGTTATTGTGGATATCTGTGTTAATTTACTATTATAATTAAGCTGTTCACCAGAATTATAAGCTATATCTCCATATAAATTACCTACAGGACATTCAGGATTGTTAGAAACACACATTTTAGAATATGCGTTGACTTTTAAGGGGACTAATATTTCTGGTAAAAAAGAGCTTGGCTCTTTTTTTGAATCTAATAGATGATCAAAATCGAATGCCTCTGCTACTATAGTGCTATATTTTCCATTAAAATCAATCAAATGAAAGAATTTCTTACTAAAGCCTTTTTGTCGATAAGTTTCTTTTTGATTTCCAAATTCAATTTCTACCTCAAGAGTGCAGTCATCAGGTAATTGACAATCGCAGACAACTTCGGGATATTCTTTAGACATGAACCATCTCCTTGAGTAACTATATCTGTCTATAAAAAGCTGGAATTTTATCTATCAGCGTCATGGATAATTTTTCAACTTTATAAAAGTCTGTTGAATTTGGAGTTGATAGGATGTTATACCAATAATCTGGTATAAGGCTGATATCATATATATCCGAATAAACTATAAGATAGGAAAATAAACTTATAGCTTTATTGTGTTTAATATTGTACTCATAACAGATATTCAATACTTTTTGGGCATAATCAAAATAATATTCCCATGTTTTTTCATGACATAAATTTTCCGTAAAATATTTTAAAGAAAGTATCTTAGGATTACAGATTGTCTGCCAAACTAATTCATCAATATCTATTTCACTATTTGGTGTATTGTACTTTTCTGTTGCCCTAACAAAAAATAGCGTTACCTTTGAAGTCAATAACTTCACTTTTTGTTCAGATAACAATTCCATTTCTGAATCAGTAAACTTCAGCAACTTGCCCCCAAGTTTGGCATTATCGGGAAAACCTCGACGCTCTCGCTCAAAACGTGAAACAATCTCATCACCCCACAATAATGTTTTTAATTGGCTAATCGGCCCTAAAAAGACATGTAATCGCCAATTATCAAATGTTCCAAGAACATCCCATACATTGCGAGGATCATAAAAACGCCAGAATACCGGTTTTTCTTGCCCGGGGATCATGACCATCAAATATTTACGTAAATGTTGCCGTAGTTCATACATTGTCGCATGCGTATAAACATAAATTCCCCAAGGGGTTTCTCGCTGACTAAGCCAACGTTGAACTTCTTCAGTCGCTTCTACTAAATAAGGCGCTAATGATTCAACCTCTGGTTGTATTGGTTCACTATATAAACAACTGGCAGGTGGTTCATACTCTGCAAGCATGTTAAATATATCTGGCTCTGAAGCTGCATCAATAATGGCATAGCAAGTTTCAGGTTTAATCATGTTCAGCCTCCTCTTGCCCTTCTTTCATCGGACAATGAGCAACGAAGACGGCACCACTACTAGCAGCGGCTTTGAGTACGGCAGGATTAGTCGCTTGTAAAATATCACCAGGGCTTCCCCCCGAGTTTAAATTAATTGAAGGTCCTTTAATGTCCACTCCACCACTGTGAATAACGACAAAGCTTCCTCCCACTTTTAAGGTGATTTTACTGCTACTTTGTAGTGTGATATCACCTTGAGCATCGGTACTTACAACACCCTGAACGGCTTCAACAAGATCACCACTAATAGAAATATGTTGATCACCCTCTATTTTATTTTGAAAGTTACCTGTTGTTTTGTGAGCTTGGTTTCCTTCAACAGTTACCGTTCTGTTATTAGCAACAACCAATTCATCATCATGCCCAATGCTTGTCGTTCGGTCATAATTAATACGTTCACCGCGTGAATTCAGTACATTGATTGCTAAATTTTTCTGCGCATGAAGATAAATTTCCTCATCGCCATTTTTATCCTCAAAGCGCAATTCATTAAACCCGTCACCTTTATGGGTTTTGGTGCGAAATGTGGTACGGGTTTTATGTTTAGGTAAATCAATGGGGGAACGATTGCGACCATTATAGGTACATCCGGTGATAATCGGTTTATCTATATCATTGTTTAAATAAGAGATAATCACTTCTTGCCCAACACGAGGAATAGCCATAAAGCCAAATCCGTCCCCATTCCAACCTTGAGCGACTCTTACCCAGCATGATGCACTATGGTCTGGTTTACCACGCCTATCCCAATGAAAATAGACCGTAACGGCACCTTGCTCATTGGTATAGATTTCTTCGCCCGGCGGGCCGACGACAGTGGCTAATTCATCACCATCGGCGGTAGGTTTAAAACGGTAAGGTGGGCGCCACTCTTGAGTACTCGGCACAAAGGAAAGCTGATTACTCAATTGCGTCCCTTCACCGCCACTGTTGTCGGCAAGAGGTTGCACACCGTGATGTGAGATACTAATCACCTGCCATGTGGTGTTCATGCGTGCACTGGGGTGGTTAGACAAGGTAAAAATACGCCCCGGCGCTAATTCAATGCAGTTTGTGGTCGCAGAGCCTACTTGACGCTGATTTTGTGATTGTTCATAACGTATCTGATTAAAGGGTTGTCCCTGTGCATCTTCTTCAAAGCGTCCATAACTTTCAAATATTTCATGTTGTTGATGAACCTCTCCTGTGACTTGATGGCTTAAGGGGTAGGAAGGTCTAAGTTGATTGTAATCTTTATCAACGCGAATATCGCTACAGAGTTGTTCAACATAGCGCCACGTTGTGGCGGTGCTATCGGTGATATCTGTATCCGATTGTGGGTTATAGGTTAAGGATATCCCCGCTCTCATGCCCAAATGTCGGTCGCTATAAAATAACTGTGGGCCTTCTTCAAACCAAAAATTAATCCCTTCTTCTGCGGCTAAACGGCACCAAAAGTCATACATTGTTTCTCGTTTTTGAGTGGTGTAGGCGCGCTGCAAATGCTCTTCTGGGTGATAAAGCTGTTTATCATATTTAATGTGAGACTCATTGAGTAATGTCTCAAGAATATGAGGGACGGTGGTATCTTGAAAAATACGACTATCTTGTTTGAGGGTCATTACCCACATTTCAGGACGTATCACAAATTGATACCAGGTTTTTACCCCATCGGTATTCCCTTGCTCTGCCGCTGCTAAGATACCTTGTACTGTACGCAGAATGTGGCCATCTCGCTTTACCGTCAAACTGGAAGCCATGCCTAACACATCATTAAAATCAATTTCCGGGAGTGGACTGACGGCTTGGATGGAGAGGGTGAAAAGTTGTGAGATCCCTTCTTGTAAATCGAATTGCGTGACTTGGAAAGTCTCTTCGGGTAATCCACCAATCTGACAAGTAAACACTAAGCCACTTTGCATGTCGCCACTTAAGATCTTCTCTATAAGTTGTCTATGTTGCTCTTGTAAAGCGAGATCTTGCGCGTATGTTCTGCCACCGCCATGGGTTAATGTCTTATCCCCACTCAGTGAGTTGCCATCCTTATCACCCAGCCTTTGATATTTTTTTGAATTTGTTATAGACATCCAATAATCCTTCACGGGAAGTAGGAGACTAAAACGGTAAACGAGCCCCTAAGGACTCGTTTAACCCATGACTTATGCTTCGAGTGGTGCACGCCAGTCATCTGCACCTGAAGTCCCGGCAACAGTATGCTCCCAGTCAACTTTGCGGTAAGAGAGGGAGACTTCGATAAGTTGCGTGAAGTCGGCTTTAGCCGGATCTTGGCAATGAGGCATTTGGCAATCGATGTTCACGATAGTCGCGTCAGTCAGTGTCGTGGTAAAGAAGTGCTCTTGTTTACCTTCTACCGAGGTGCGATACCATTTTAGCTCAACTTTTGGCAACATTTCGCCGGAAGCCAATGCGTTATATAGCAGGGGAACTGCTTTATTTAATGCCACGGTAAAACGAAATGGTTTATGCGCACGTTGGCCGGAAGGTTGTCCTGATTGCGGATCGGTCGGTACTGTCACCACATGAGAAAATGCTTGTACCAACATTTGGTCTTCATGACCTTGTACATAAATGTTGCCGACAGAATCTGCAGTAAACGCGCCTGCAGTGATGTTGCCCTGAGTTTTTCCTTCAATGGAAATATAGCAAGGAGTTGGCATAA
>NZ_JAABLS010000003.1:0-34001 GCF_009915195.1 Proteus sp. G2674 | reverse complement strand
AAGAACTTTTAAAGTTCCCCCTCACTTGATATAAATAATTATAGTCCCGTTTTCGGGACTTTTCAAGCTTTTTTTGTCAATTTCATCAAAAAAAACAATTAATTTAATATTAAAAAACAATGAGATACAGTAAAGATCAATAACTAAAGTTTGATTAAAAAACCGTAATCACCAAAGGAAGGGGTGAAAGATAGCCAAAAAGGAGCTGTAAGAGCCCATGCGCCCCGAAGCGGAGCATTTGAATGTTATGACGCAAGGTATAACATTCAAATGCGACTGAGAGCCGTACAGGAAGCAAGAAACCTCCCTTCACCCTGTAGAGCCAATCGGAACGGGCCACATCATAATAGTTAATTAGCCCCCTTTGAGAAGCGCTGTTAGGCTGTCAGAGATTTATCTCGCAACAGCCTGTACAGCGACTTAGTAACCCGTAGGGTTGCTTAGGGGGGCGTTTGTATGAACGGAAAACAACATTTTTCTGAGCGACAGCTATGAAATAGCTTGTAAGCGAAGGCTTTTTTATATTTTTTATCTTTATTTTAAAAAGATTAGGTAGCCATTTATGAGCTACCTACCTTTTTTGTTTAAAAAAAAGGTCTTTAGTTCAGAGATAAAGATCGATTTTAACTGTTATCGATAGTAATAGAACGATTTTAATCGTCTATTATTTATTCGATCCTATGTTCTTATTTACATTTTCAGTACGGAGTTATAAAAAACTGAGCGCTTACAACACTTAATTGTATATTTTGTGAGCAAAATATTTTTTGAACAAACAAAGATACCGCCATTTAAGGCGGTTATTTAAGGCATCAGATGGTTAGGGTAAATGTTTTAGGTAGTAAGAATATTTCTCTTCTTCGTTGATATTTGGATAAAGTCTGTTCATTTCTTTTTCGAAATTAAAGACAATAGCGAACGGCTGTGAATTTTTCCAACTCAGATATTTTTTCCATGCTCTGCGTTTATGGCCATCTTTTTTATTAACTGATTTTTCTAATTCTATTTTTTCTTTTAGAGCTTTCTCAATGTGTTTTTTTTCGTTTTCTAATTCAATATCATCACCAACGAATATTCGTTTTGTTTTTAATAACAATGACTTAAGCTTGTATTTTCCATTTAATGAAGCTACATTTTTTTTTGCTAGTTCCAATAAGTGTCTAGCATATCGTTGTTTGTGAGTTTCTTTTTTACCCGTTTTTATAAGCCACCGGTTAAAACTGTTGAAAATTTTTCTCAGTTCGTCTCTGGAGAACCCCATTCCTATAAAAAAGCCCTCTCTGAGCCAAATTCTTTGTGCTTTATATTGCCCTGATTCTGAGTCTGTGTCTCTATCTACATAAATCAGTCCTGCTCTTTCCCATGCTCGTATAGCTCTCAGTGTTGGATCATAGCATTTTCTCCCATTTTCATAGATATGCAGTTGCCCGCATTTTCTTGCTAGATCTTCTACTGAACACATGACCTCACAAATAGAATCAAATTCTGTACTGTAATTAGCGTACGCAATCATCACCTTTGCTAATTCAGTCCACGTTTCACGACGTTCAGAACGTATAGAGAGACGTTGTTTATCGTTTATGCGTTGGTTTCTAATGATCGTGTTACGATTCCAATCATGCACATTGATTGCGCCAATGAAACGCTTAATCAAAGGTAATTTAGGAATAGCACCGCTAAAGAGTGGCTTATAGTGCCGATGAACTTTAGTTCTTGATAATGTTAATTCACTCACAAAAACCAAAACTTATGTTGCGCGGAAGGAGCGAACAAAAGAGATCTTGAAATTCTCTACTCATGTCTTTATACTCCCCGTATAGAGCAAACAAGTTCTATACGGAATTTTAGTGTGATACCCCGATATTCTTCTCAGGTCGCCAAACTCAAGGAAGATTTCGGGGTTTTTCTTTTAGGGTTTTTTAACCCTTTCCCTGACACATTTCTGGCTGTATCCCACCAATTGGATACCGAATTTACCACTTAGAGCTAAAAATGGCAAGAATCAAGTCGCTTGTTAAGCTGCATCTCCTTCAACTGAATATGGAACTCTTGTATATTCGTTATTTGGGATGTGCACGCATTTTTACTTAGATAATAAATAACCTCTTTGATTGGGCATAATCCCTATATAACCCCAATACATAGCATTAAACACAAATGTGTTTATGGGAAATGGTGCACGCAGAGAATGATGTATGAAATAAATATTTTAGGTGCACTACTTTCAAGGCAAAATAGAGAGCACACTGTTTTCGTTCTTCTAATTACATCAAGGATTAAGTTTTTTGGTGATTTTATGTGAGGGGAATATATGTTTTATTTACTGATCATCACTCAAGTTATGGTCTATTGCTTAACGTTGTATTTTTTTGTTAAGAAGGAAAAAACAGGTAATCATAAAACAACCTTCAATTTTTTGTTGGTTTGCCTTGCTGTATTGACCGTAACCCTATTGTTTATCACTGAGTCTGATTCAAACTCAAACTATAGCCAAAACCCAAACTTTACTTAAAAAAAGGTGACGTTGTCACAATATGTTGTATCATATCGAATAAAAGGTACTCAACAAGGGCGCTCTTTATTTATATCATTAAAGTATAGTTAAATGATATACTGTTAGGTAAGCTACATTCATATATCATATGACTTATGGTTAGCTGACAAATGATACATTATCTTTTACATCATTCTAATGATACAAAATGAAGAGAAATGAAATGAACAGACTAAATCCAATTAGTGAAGCTATTAAACGAGATGAAATTGATACACTTGTTGATGTGTTGCTGGCAGCTATGAACATTGATATCAGTGCAGAAGACAAAGCCGTATTTAAAAATATTATTAATGAACTCCCTGAAAACGCCACATTAACAACTCTGGCAAATATAATCAACTCGCTCAATGCAAAGCAATTAGGGCTGAGTAACACTACCTACAATGCTATTCAACCATTGTTAGTAGCACTATCAGAAAAAGGTAAACATATTAAAGATGATTATGGCCACTATTTTTCAACTAGTAATTAGAGTGTTCAATAAATGATATTTGGGTATGTTCGAGTAAGTACGAAAGAACAGAACGTAGAACGCCAAATAAACGCGCTTGTCGGATGTGATAAGATTTTCATCGATAGAGTGTCAGGTAAATCCGTTGCTCGTCCAGAACTCAACGCTATGAAACAACAATTGCGTGATGGTGACACGGTTAGAGTAAAATCAGTTGATAGATTAGCCAGAAACACACAAGACCTATTAACTCTTTTAGCTGAAATGACAGGGCAGGGCGTAAAGGTTGAATTTATTGATAATCAGATGGTATTCGATAACACCCCTACCAGTAAATTTATGATCACATTGTTAGCCGCTGTCGCAGAACTTGAACGTTCATTCATACGTCAACGCCAGAAAGAAGGAATAACCATAGCTAAACAAAAGGGAAGGTACAAAGGTCGTCCAGTATCAGATAACGCGCTTAAAGCTCAAAAATTAATTACCGAAAAATTATCAGGTAAATTATCGTTAACAGATGCTGAAATTATGCAATTATCAGGCATACAACACGCACAATTTTATCGCCTTAAAAAGGCGCTAAAGGTATAAGATGTGTAGTTAAATTAATTGCCAATTCAGATTAAATAAAGAATGAGTCTATATGGGAAAATATGTCTATCGTATTGATAAACAAATCAACTTTAAAGCAATTAATGACTATACCTTTAGAGCCAAACGGTGGTTCCCTGATATGTTCCCACATAAAACATTAATTGAAAAAACAAAGAATACCCTATCGGATGAGGGGATTTACCGTATTTGTTTTTTTGCAAATTTTTCTCTTGCGAATGAATACGTTAATTATCTAAGAACAAAATCCTTACTCTTTCGTTGCCTTAAATCTTCTATTGTGCAAGCAGGCTTTCATGAAAGTTGGGATGATACTTTCGCAATCGGTGACGCTTATTTATTTTGGTGTAAAGGATCTCTCAATGAAAAAAATGAACGTTTCTCTATGGCTGGTCTGGCATTTAACGATATCCAAATTTTTCATGAAAAAAAGTGGGTCGATTTGAACCAATATATTCAATAATACCAACTAAAGCAATCTCTAAAATCTTTTAATGTTTTCGTGGCCACATATTAAATTATTTTAAATCAATGAATTAAGTTATTATGCACTCGTTTTTTAGGGGGTTTGTGTACCAGTGTTTTTGTTCGTTATGGATGTGTGATAAGAAACTAGTATGAGCTTAATTTTTAATGAAGCGCGGCTTAGTGAAATGATTTTTAATCTTGGTTTGAACTTGCGAGTTAACGTGTGAGGAATGCGATAACACAGGAACGGCCAACATGTAGTGCGGTTCAGGATTTGTTCTAAAGGAGAAAATTAGCTAACTAATACAAACAACTTTTCCATCAAAAAATTTGTTCTAAATTAAGAATTATAACCATCTAAAAAATAAGGCTTTCCCTTTCCCTGGTCACAGTTGATTTTTGTGATTTTCATCCACCGATTGATCACTAATTTTGATGAAGTTTACCCTAGATTTTATGCTAATCAGATATAGTTGATATAATACTCTTAGTAAGAAGAAACTAACTGCGAGAGACAAGCAATTTATTGCTTGTCGGGTCGTAGTTGAGCAAGCGAAGCGCGGTAGTTTAGTAACTTAGTTTAAGCTGGTTCGGGTGTTTGAATACCAAACTCTATTATTTTTTTATCTATCCCAATTAGAACCATATTGCAACTAAATAAATAATAAATTATTTCATCAACAATGTTTCAATTACTGAATCAGCACCATTTTTGGTAATGTGAATCCCATCATTCGTCCTAACCTGAATGCCGTTAATAATGGCTCTATAATCACTCCCAAGCGCATTTCTCATGTCTAGCGTTCTTATGCCTTCTTGATATGCCGCATTTTTTATAGCAAGTCTTGTGTTGTTTAATAACGCATTTTTCTTTTCATTTTTTAATGTTGGCGGTAAGAGCCAAACAATATTTTTGTTTTTACTTTTAATGACGTTAATAAACCGCATAGCTTTTTGTTGATAGGCTTGCACATCTGACTGATGGATCAAATCGTTTGTACCAAGAACAATATAAACCGTGTCGTACTGCTGAAAATTGATTTTCTGTATGTAATTTTGCCAATGTAATAGCTTTGTCGATTGTAGCCCTGTACTTTCTAAAAACTTAGCATCTACAGGCGCACGTTCTTTGTAGCTCATGGCGAGTTCATACGTTAATGAGTCACCTATGAATAGGGGTTTGCACTGCCCCAAAAGGGGCAATGCAGATAGAGAAATAATAGCTGTGATTAGTAATTTATTGATGTTCATTTTTATCAATTAAAAATTCATCTAATGAATGCCCCTGTTCTAAAAGCGCTTTTAACCCTTTTTTCATTCTACCTTGCCCACTATAAGTATCTTCTTTACCAGTTAATGGATCAATAAAACGATATTTGGGTTGAGTCACTTTTAAAGATTTCTTTCTTTTTTTATTTGATTTAGCATCATCATCAAATGATATTGTTGTAGGGTCTAACCCCATTTGTGCAGCAACTTCTAATATCTTTTGCTTAATTTGCTCTTTTTCTTGACGTTCAAGTTCAAGTAACTCTTCTTCTTCTTCACGTTCTTTAATGATGCTCTCAAATTTTTCATAAGTAGCTTTGAGCCATGATAGATCTTTTTCTTTTGAAAATTTTCGGAGTGAAGTAATACTACCAATAATTGCTGTGGTAATTTCATATTCTTGTTCAGTGGTTAATGACATTATTTTTCCTTCTTATTCGACATATTTCCATGCGGAAACGGGTACGTGATCATAATACTGATTCATAACAATTTCAGCTTTGCGATGGTCAAGAGCTAACTGAAAATACTCTTTTTCCTTAGTGGCTAATTTAACCATAATTCGCTCACTCATCGTATCTAGTGTGCTCATATTTTGACATCTTCTTAGCTGTTTTAACCAGTCAAATTTATTTTTCATACTTCCTCAATACTAGGAATATTTTTCATAAAAAACAAGATTAAATTCATGTATTACTAAATATCAATATCCATATTTTTACTTGATTCTTTTTCGGGGGTATGCCTTAAAATATTTTCTTCATCATGTCTGATACGTTTATCAATATCTTTATTGTCATACTCACTAATATAATCGATACCGTGGCTAATTTCTTCTTTCATATCAATGATATTATCCATAATCCTTTCTTTTTCCTCATTAATAGGGATATCGATTTCTGTTTTATCTTTACTAGATATAATTTCCTCAATTGCTTCTTGTAACGAAATTTCTTCTTTTGTTAATTCAACCTGATGATCATTTTTATCTTTTTCATCTAACTTTATAATGATAGAGCTATCAGTTAAATCATGACTAATTGCTTGTTCTATATTCTTTTTTTCATAGACAATAGGTGTTAACTCATCATCCCCCTTGTTAATAACAATAATATTTCCATCATTAGCACCTTTGTATTGAGCTGATTCAAAATCTAATGTCCCACTAAATATTCCCACCGGAATATGATAATTACCTCTTTGCACTCCGTATTCATCATGTACAGGTAGTAAAATTTCTTGGCTTTTATTGGAAAATCTTGCAATACTTTGTAAAATATCAGGAAGTTTTTTAGCTAGATTAATTGAGATATTTGCGCTTTCATTCCACATTTTTAATGAAATGTTAGCTTTTTGATTTTCTGAATAATTCAGTTTAGCATGAGCAGTTACTCGTTCTCCCGTGTTATATTCGATGTGTTTTTCCCATTTTTCTAAATCATCAACGTATAACTGGACATGCTCTTTACTTCGAGATAATTCAACATAAGTGTTATCTAAAGCCGCTAAATTGCGTTTATTATCTTCTGAACCATCATAGACAATGACATAAGGTATTGATGCACCTTGAGAAGAATATGATGTGATAGCGTATGCATAATCAATATGTTTCCCATTATGTTGTTGTGGGTCAAATGTAACTTCACGCCCATTAAAATCCATCGTCACATGCTTTTTATCAATGCTTTTTACAACACCGATATCATTGTTAAATGCATTTTGTTCAATATCCGTCACGGTCATTCGCATTTTATCACCAACACTCACTTCAATATTTCGCTCCCGATATACAGAAATATTTCTCGGGTCAGCTTCTAAAGCTGAAAAAGCAAACTCTTGTTTTGTTTCTAAGTTGGTGAGGGTAATAATACCATCCCTATTAATGTTATCGATATTGAAATAGTTATTACTAATTTTAACGGTATTATCAATATTGCTTTGCCAAAATTGCGTAGTCTTTATATCATATTCTTGATTATTAACACGCTCATACGTTTGAATTTCAACGCCACTTGGTAATGCTCTGCTCTGTACTAACAAATCATGAATGCGTTCATTAATCGCATTTCTATCGCTATTCAGTGGAGTAATAATAAACGTATCATTACGGGCATCGAACGTCCGACTCACGAAATCTTGCGTGATTATATTCAGTTTGTCATTCCGTTCTTTACCTTTGAGATCAATAACGGAAGTATCAGGCGCATAATTGTTATTTGAGCGAGGAACAGTGTTAGGTGATACTTTTTGGATAACCGATATCGACTCTTGCACTTTTCCTTGAATGATAGCTTCAACCGCAGGTTTTAGTTCAGGAGTTTGTCGAACGACTTCATCCATGACAACATGATCGATTGCGCTACGTTCAAGAGTCAATTTGAAAGGAACACCACTTTCAAAGGATTTTAATTGGTCTTTGTCACCCGACAGAATAACTCTGCCCCCATTACCTGTTATGGAATCAAGTAATTGGCTCAATCCCTTATTTCCTGTCATGGAACTTTCATCGATAATAAAAACGGTATTTTTATAATTTGCTTGAAATTCATTCACTGCCATTTCTTGAGTAAAACTGGCTATTGTCTGTGATTCAATACCAGCACCTTTCAGCTCCGAAACAGCTCTATGCGTTGGCGCAAGTCCTCTTAATGTAATATCAGGTCGAGTGGTTTGTATCGCTTGTGCTACAGTTCTAAATTGAGTGGTTTTACCAACCCCTGCGTAGCCTTGAATAGCAATAATCGAATCTTTCGACGTTAATAAAAGCTCACTCGCAGCTTTTTGCCCTTTCGTTAATGATTTATTATTGTCTAAAAGGGATGTGTCAGAGCTAATCGGTGTCGCTTTATTTTTACCTTCGAATATACGTTTAATAATGTTAACTTCATTATTAAACGTTTCTCTTTTTACATAGTTATCAGTCAATGCGGTACTTGTGATAGGAATAATATGCCCGTTTTCTATACGAATATTAATTGCATCTGTAATTTTCTCTAGAGATAAACTGCTATCTAGGTTAGTCGCATTCATCACAACGGCTGCACCATTAAAAAAGACGTTCCCACCACTGGATCTATCAATACTTAACTCAATAATTTTATCAAAATCACTGAGAGTATCTTTTTTCATCTCATTGATTTTTGAAATCGTGTCAAAAATATTCCCTGTGTTCTTAGGTATATGATTTATCCCTGCATCAACTTTTTCAATTCTAGATTCAGCACTTTCTTTACTCATACCTGTGATAGCAATAATTGAATCACCGCTTTTTTTGATTTTATTCATCGTGGTACTGGAAACATCATTTTTATTCAAAATAGCAATCACGGTTCTGTTTAAGTTCAAGGATGAACCAAACGTCTCACTATAATTATAATCAAGGCTAGTTGTTTTTTTAGGATTTAGTGAGACGGTTTTTCCTTCTTTATCTTCTAGATATACTTTTTCCCCAAACAAGAAATTTCCTTTTCTAATGGCTGAGACTGTATATTCACAATTTGATTTTAAGTTACCAACACGTTGATATGTTTTCACTTTCTCGCCAACGCGTAAGTTTATGTTTTTTTCTTCGATAAGATTATAATTCTTATCAATATCTTTAATCAATAATCTAGACTTTTCGCCCTCGTCATTAATCAGCAAAAGCGCATTTTTAGCCTTATCAACATCCGCAATTTTAAATCTTTTATTTTCTTTTACATTATCGAGGATGAGCCCTTTCTTATACGTATTCCGTAGGTTTCTATTTTCATCCGATAGAAAAACTTGTTGTTCATTTCTAACGTTGATATTACTTTCCGAAAGCAAACCATGTTTAATTAGCTGCCCCCTAATCGTATTATTGACTTGCTGTTTAGTTTTATTGTTATGCACTTGAATAATGGCATCTTTATTATTAATTGATAATGTCATATATTGCTTTAATGCAATTTTTAATCTATCACCCTTATCAACATCACTAACAAAATAAATCTGTTTACTCTTATTATTCTCATAAAAGCTGAATGTTTCTATATCTGCCTTCTTTAGTACATCACTAAAAATACCTTCGTTAGTTCTTGTTTTAGTATCAATGGAAATAACAATCGAATTATCATCTTTAGCTTTATTCAAAATGTCATTAATTGAATCTAGCTTGATGCTTTCAGATTTATATATCGAAATAATTGAATTTTGTAATAACTGTTTTTTATCGTCATTAACATCTCTGACAGATAAAACCTTAGTGTCACCCGTCATATTTTCAGAAATGAATCGTTTTGTCTTATTATCAGGAACAATCACAACACTATTTTTCTCATTTTCTTTTGCCAGTTGAGAAATTGAGCCTAATGTTTGAATCAAGAATTCATTATTACCTATAATTGATATAGACTTAAATTGACTATCATTACTGACCATATAGTTAGCTAAAGATGAACTATCTTTTGATGATAATTTTATTTTTTCACCTGAGAGTTGATGAACTAGCTTTACAACATTAGTCTCACTTTTTAAATGACCTAATGTTGTAAAGAGATCGCCATTGCTTTTAAGAGGGACTAAATAACCCTCTTTTATTTCTTCTTTAATGATATCTCTTAGGCTGTTAATACTTTCAAAACGTTCTATTCCAATAGAATTAATCACTTGTGATAAAAGTTTATCGTGCGTGAACTTAGCATTATTTTTCTCTAAATTTTTAATAACCTGCTTAACAACAGCTTTAATATCAACATCATTGTCTTTTGTGTTGATGATTTTTTCATGATTTTTGATTTTTTCATGATCAAAGCCTGTTTGTGATAACTGTTTTTTCCAACTTTTCCTAACTTCGTCGATATTGGAAAAATCTTTCTTTTTTCGTGTGTCTTTAGCAGCAATACTTTTTTGTTTTGCTGTAGCATCTTTACCAACAGCCTTTTCAATCTCTTTTCTTCGAGATGAAAACATTTCCGTTGGTACACCTTCTATTTCAAATTGTCCATATTTACCAGCTTCAATTAAATTATAGCCAAGACTCTCTAAATCAGCTTTTAGATGTTGACGATACAAAGATCCAAATGCAATGGGATTTTTCCAAATGGTTTCAATAAATGCATTAGATTCTAATGATTTGTCCGTTGACAATGTTTTCCAGTTACTATCCTTAGTCTCTGTAATATTGCTTAAAATAGCATGAGTATGCAAAGCAGGTTCTAAATTTCGATTTGTATCATGCATAAACAACGCAGCGGTGATGTTATTCGTTTGCTCAATACTGACCACACCATCTTTCATTATACGTGTTGACGCTGATTTTTCTATTTCAGTTAAAGCAAATTTTACAGCCTTGTTATGCGCGTCTAATACTGCTTTATCACCAACAACTAATGCAAGAATGGAAACACTCTTTGGGGCAGAAAAAGTTAAGTCATAGCCTGGTCTATGTTTGTTTTCACCATTAACCATATGCTCTAAACTTTCACCATTGGATAATTTACCCTCTAATACATGCTTAAAATCCTCTCGATTAACAGCACCACTAAGCCCTAAACTTTCAGCACCTTTGCCAAACCATGCTGTTGTGGCTTCACCAAGAAAATAATAATTATCTTCTTGCTCATAGTAACTGGATGCACCACTGGCACTACTAACCCTTGAAAGTGATAACATTTCTTGTCCTTATGATTAATTAAAAGCCAATTAAATTACTGTAACCATCATCATCTTTGTCTTTATTTTTCTTGATGATATTATTTTCAGCGTTATATTTTTCGTTCGGGTCTACTTCAATAGGCTCATTGCTTAATGGTTTTGGATTAGCTGTTAAATCTGCTATTTTGGGTTTTGTCATTACCTTTTCAATTCCACTACTTTGTTGCTCGGATTGTACATTGCCAGTCTCACTCCCATCATTATTACTTTTTTGAGTATTGAAAACTTTATCAACAAATTCATCCTCATTCGTTTCTGTAACTAGTTCCACCTTGGAAATATCGATATCACGTCTTTCAATTTTCCCTTCGGCAATTTCAGGATAAGCTTTGTACGCAAGTTTTAATTTAACAACGGGGTAGTCTCCTTTTAATGATACATAGCACTCCAAATCATTCAGATTTTGGATGTCGGAATAACTTACAATTTTATCTCTCGTATCATTCTTAGAAAAGTTAACACCATCCCGAATGGTATCAACACCGTAGCTGTATTGGTCTTGAAATTTGTTATGATGAATTTCGCCAATCTCTTTTTGAACCCACTCAGCAACTGAACTACTCGGAGCACGAAAGTAGATAGTGGTATTACAGAGATCCCAAATCGCACTTGCTGACTTAGTACCATAAAGTTCTTCGAGTTGAGGGAAGTTTTGAATACTGATAAAAGTCACACCTCCAAACTTACGTGCTTCTTGCATAAAATCTTGTAACTTTGGCAACTTACCTAAACTCGCTAATTCATCCAATACCGTCCAAATCCGTCTTTTTCTATCTACGCTAAGGGATAGTATTGATTGCATTAAAATATTAATCCATGTGGTGATTAATGGCTTGAGTGCAGTTTCTAATCGACCATCACTGGATATAAATATCCACGAGTTTTGGTCTGCATTATGCACCCAATCACGTATTGCAAAAGGCTCACCACTGACATTATCTAAATGCTCACAATAGCGTAGTGCGTTGACATAAGCCCCTAACACCGCTCGTATTGTCATAGCTGTTTTCTCAACGCTACCATCAATTAAACTTGAAGCATCTGTACCTTCTACGTACTTTTGTAAATCAGCTAACGAAAATGACAGTAACCTATCCAGTAATTTTTTTATCGACCTGTCAGGGTCTTCTCTCATTTTTTCAGCGGTTGAAACGAATAACCTACGTGCTGACATATTCCAAAATGGATCACCTTTACTATCGGGAACTAAAGGCAATGCGAATGATTCAAAATCTGCCTTATCCAAACATTCAAGCCATAAATCCCATCGGGGGCATCGAGCATCCATCGGATTTAAAATAATATCTTTCCCGTCTCGGTAGAAAAGTTTAATGAAGTTATTCCCTTTATCATAAATAGTCGCTCTCTGATTGGCGGCTTGAACTTGTGCAAGAAAGCTATTGATAATGGTACTTTTCCCTGTACCTACTGAACCTTGTGCCCCGATATTTTGAGTTTCACTATCTTTTACAATATGCAAATCACCTATTTTCAAATAAGATTGTTCACCTCTTGCTTTGAGATATCGATTAACATCTTTTACAGATTTAGCTAAATAACGCCCACCAATGATATCATTTTTTCTTTGTTGAGCACCTTTTCGTCCTAAATAATAAAAAATTATTATAGATGAGAATAGATAAATAAATAACCCCACACCAAATGCTTCAAATGCATTTTCCTTTAATAAACGTCCGCACTCTACAAAGTAAGGGCTATCAATAATTTTTGCGACTGTAAGTTTTTTTTCTATAATGTTATTATTTTCTAGCACTGAAACAACATATTCATTTTTATATATATTTTCTTTGCTACCTAATCCAATATTTAAAACCACATGTTTAATATAGAAATAAAAAAGACCATTTTTTATGTAAATCCATTTCATTATTGAAAGCAAATATGAAAAAAATGTTATAACACCAAGAATGGTTGTCCAATACACAATAAGGTTTGTTATCTGCAAAAACATACTGAGCATGTATTTGATAACCTGACCACCTTGTGTCATATTTCGTGCATCTAAGCTCATAACAAATGCCTTAATTTTTATCTATAGAATTATTTGAGTTTTGTCCTATGATATTTCCAACAGAATCAATACCATTTTTCATTGGTAATCCTGATGTAGGATTAATCTCTATAGTTCTTTGCTTCATAGCGCCATCATTAAACTCAAATTTACTAAAATTACTATTTTTTAATTTAATATCCAATTTTGTTTTTTTAATAAAAAAAATAGAAAAAATATTAACAACAAGCAAGAAAACAAAAGAAAAAACTAAAAATTGATAATAAAGGCTTAATTTATCAACCTCTCCTGAAAATAAAGAATCAAATAGAAAAAACAATATTAAAATAGAGCCAATTGACAATAAGTATGCATATTTTACATATTTGTTAGCCTTTATATAATCATCCCCAATAATTATAACTATTAAAGATATAATTAATGAACCTAATATTAATAGGTTCGCTATTTTACTAACAAAAAAAATATTTAATAGGTAAATTATCGTTCCTATAACAATATACTTAAATTTGTTCATTTATCACCTCAATATTTATCATCATAGTCATGTTTATTGAGTCCTTTTTGTGTACTGATTCTATGTTCATATTCGGCATATTTTTCGTTTGGATCTTCGATCTTTCTTTCTTGAGATAATTGATTTAATCTTGCTTCTTTATCCGCATTATACGCTCGACCATCCGTACTAATATCTCTATTTATAGCATCAATTAAATTAGAACGTTGTCGTTCATTAGTCTCAAAATCAAGTGTTGTAACTTGTTGAACAATACCACCTTTATCTGCTAACTCTTTGAACTGTTCCGAATTTTTTTGATAGCTTGATGCACTAAATTTCATAGCATCAGTAGGTACATTCATACCTGAATAACTTGCATTTACTTTAGATTCATTATTGAAATGACCATCTTTGATACTTTTTGCTAAGTCATTCGTAAATTCATCTTTGAATTGCTCCCGTTGTGCTCGAGCTTCAGGAGAACCAGCATCAGTTAGTATAGATGTTGCTTTTTCAACCCCAACCTTACTTGTAACATATTGAGCATATTCATGTTCCAACGATTCTGCATAAGATAAACGTTCACTTTCAGTAAGGTTAGCTTGTTCTGAGATAGTTTTTTCTTTACTCAAACTATCATTATAAGAAGCAAAGTTTTCACTGGCTTTATTCAAGCTAGTTCTTAAGTCATAGACTAAATTTCGGGTTTCACTATCACGAATTCTATTAATATCACTGTCAGACATATTACGCACTGTTTGTACAGACTCACTGTTTGTAAAATTATCTGAAATACGTTTGTCATCTGATGTTCTAGAGCCATACGATGCAGCATCAGTGTTTGTATCATCAATTCTATGATTATATCCTATATTTGCATTTGCACCTGCTTTAACACCTTTATCTACACCAACACCAACATTTGCACCAAGCCCAATATTACCGGTATCAGTGCTGCTTGTATTAGTTACAAAATCTCTGCTGGTATAATCAGATATACTTTGGCTATTACTTGCTTCTTTAGATTGGCGCGTTATTTGTTCAATAGATTCTCGCTGCTCTTTCGATAATCCCGTTTCCATATCGCCACTTTTTGCAAAGTTGTTACTTAATGCAGTTGCAATGTTATAACTATCATTAACAGAGCTACGATAACCTTCTTGGTAAGATTGTGTTTCTCGTTGTTGAGCACTTAATGCTTTACTAAAACTAGAATCAAGTATAGAAGATGTATCGAGTTTCATTGGCAAACGAGACATACTCGAATTGGTGTCGTAAATAACCTGTCCTGATTGTGTCGTTGTGACCATCGCACCAGTCGACGTTTGTACGCTTGACAAGCCTTCTCTATATGAATGGTTTAAATCAGTTTTAAACCCACTCACATTTTGCATACTCATGTTACCCATGTTGTAGTTACCTGACGCGACAGCAGCAGCATCGGCAGACGTGGCACTGGTTAAAGCATTACCGAGGTATGAGCCAGCACTTGCGATTTGTTGCCCCAATCCCGTAAATAATTTAAAGCTGATAAAGGGTATCGATAACATTAGCCAACTAGCGACACCAGCCATTGAACTTGCATTTTTTAGCGCGGTGTCCATATTCGAAATGGTAAATGCTTGTCCATGTAATGTGACACCTGAAAGCGTATTAATAATATTATTAAAAATAGCAAACATGACTGGCCACAACATTAAACTCCCCAAAACATTGAGGTAATTTTTAGTCACCCCCCATGCCATTTCTTTAATGAAAAGAGCTAATACCATGATAGGAAAGATGCCAATTAACAATGTTAAAAAAGCAGTATGCATGAACGGCAGCATTTCGCCTGCAATTTCATAGCTCGAAAGCTGCGCTAATTTCATTTTCATTAAAGATTGTTGGGATGTAATACCGATTAAATCAGCACTACCATCCATTGCCGCAGGAAAACGTCCCATAGAAGAACGTAAAGCATTTGCAGTGATATTTTGCTTTAAGATATCAACGGAGCTTTGACTTGCACCGATAAGCTGAGAATAAACATTATTCACCCTAGATGGTAACAATACGTTATTTTGTTGACCGTTTTCACCTATCGCATATCGACGACCTAAAGATGAAAGTGTTGCACTATTAGGGTTACTCACCTCTTGATCAATAATCGGTTTTAATCGTGTAGCTGCATCTTTACATGTCATATATTGAGGTTGAGCTGTACTGCCAAATTTGTAATAAATCCCCCTAACAGGACTCGCATTAGAAAATATCTTTTCATACACCTTCGGATCATTAAATAAACCTGAAATCGTGTATTTATGATTCAGTTCCATATCAGGAATAATACAGTTAATTGTATAGTCACTGAAATTCATATTAAATTCAGAGTTTTTGATACCTAGCGTATAGCTATCTTGAAGTAATTTTTGACCAAATAACAAACCTGTTTTTGAATATTGAAACTCGTCAGGCTGCGCGAAAAATGTGTCATACATTCGAGCGGTACTATTTCCAATGTTAGTTAAAAACCAGAAAGGAACGGCTAAACCTACAGGAACATTATCAACTTTCTTCACAACCATTGGGCTAGCCAAGTCTCGAATAACAACATTGGTTTTCGGTGTTAACAACATAGCGTAGACAATCACAAAAGTGAGCATCCACGCCCCAAAAGTACGAAGATCATGTGTCTTAATATACTTAGTGATACAAACCAAAACGCCCATTGTTTCGGCTGCATATAACAAGGTTTTCCAACCGTTGTTTTGCATGATAGTGGCGACCGCTTGGAAGGTCTGAGCAACGATATCAACACCATACAAAACTGTAATTTCTAATGGATTCGCCATTATTTACTCCCACGTATAGTTTTGCATCATTTGGGATGATACGGAGTTTGATAATTGCTTTCTTAAAGTAGATAACTGCCTATCCGCTTCTAGGAATGAGTTTTGCTTAATTTGAATTTTATTAAGACGTTGACCGAGTTTCACTCGAACACTGGCAAGATTATCTTGAAACTGTTTATTTTCTTCTTCTGTGTTCAAAGAGCCTGCCGCTGCCATTTCTACGGTATCAATTAAACCATCGATATAGGCGAGTGTAATATCAAGCGCAATATACTCTGACTGATTGGTAATAAAACTTGCATCCATATTGAGCATGGCTGAATCCACAATAAAGCGTTGAATCGGTACACGGGTACTGTTGATGAATGTTTTCTCTTTATCGGTTAACGGGGTATCCTTTTTCACTTTGTCATAGATACCAACCAATGTTGTTCTGACTTGCTCAACCATTGCTTTACTTGCCGTAACCGTCAATTTAGCTTTCTTAGGTGCTAAACATTGTGATTCATCATTACAACGGTATATCTCGGTTTCGCCACCATACAATAACGCATTCACCAAAGAGTCACTTGCCCCCATTGCGGGTATAATGGTTAAATTACCTTTATTATCATAAATCACCGTACCAACCACAGATTGCATCATTTCTTTTAATTCTCGATCATTAGAAATAAACTGACTAATTTTACTAAATGCCGACCATGTAAGATTTTTATTTCGTGGAATCCGCTTTCTCTCTTCTGCGTTAGCCTTATTAAAAACTTTATCTGTTTCCCCTCCAGCACCACAACCTTGTCTTGCGGCCGCCCAATCTGCAAAAACACTGTGATTTTGTGCAATTGATTGACACACAAATTCACTTGTAGCTTGAGATTTAGGGGCTAATCCTCCGACAATACCTTGAGCTGCTTGGCATGTTGATACGTTAAGGTTATTCATATCTTGAGCTAATCGTTGCAAATAATCTTTTACAGATTTAACTTGAGGCATAGTGGTTTCTAAAGCTAAATCAAATGCATAACCAACAGCGTTACTTAAAATTTGTTTTGCCATTGCTTTAATTTGATCACTATTAATATAAGAAAATGCCCCTAGATAGGCATCAATTCCACCACAACCAGCCTTTACATCAGGTAATGTGACTGAAATAAGCTGTATATTTCGAACTGGTACACGAACAAATAGATTCCCACCAGTCATATAACCAGCTGATTGACCTTGCCAAGCCCCCCCTTGAGTAACATTAGAACCACCTCCTAGTTTGTTAAAAAAGTCATTGAGATCTGAGTTTACATCCGCATGGAGTGAAAATGATAAACTACATAAACAAAGTAAGGCGATTTTTGTTTTTTTGATTATTTTCATTCAATAACTCCTTGTTCATTTTGTAATTTATCGATCAAAATAAAACTTTCATCTAAACGTTGTAATAAAGAATTTGCTGACACTGCGCCTTGTGATAATGGAACAGTAATTAGTGTATTGACATTGATTAAGAATGATGTAGGTGTTGCTTGCGGAATTTCTGCAAAAAAAGTACGAATAATTTCGTTGTTAACTGGATAGGCGACAGGAAATGTAGAATCTCCTTTACCATCAAAACTATATACAAAAACAGGTAATTTTATACTATCTGCAATTTCTTTTAATGTTGGGTTAAACTGATGACAATAAGGACAATCACTTTTAATAAAATGAACTATTTGCCAATCTGAAATATTGATTTCTTTCCCTGTTGAAAGTTGAATAAAATTTTTTTCTCTACTTTCAACTTGTACAGAATAATTATTTTTGAAATTTTTATTTATTTCCAATTGTTTAATTTCATCAAGTGTTGATGAGTAACTAAAACTAGAAAAAAAAAAATCCTAATACAATCACTATTTTATTCATTTTATTTTTCACCAAATCAAAAAATCAAGCCACTTGTTTATTTTAGTATCGTTATGCTTATTTATCAATCATATTCGTGGTTTAAAATCAGTAACAACATTCAAAACTCGTCGAGCTAAATCATCCTGAGAAATGAATCCGTAAGATAATGGTTTAAATGATCCTTTTCTTGGTTCAACTAAAAAAATAGCAGGGAAATATTTCACATCCATTGATATTGATTGTCCTGTATCTTTTTTTGAGTTTGGGTATTCAGAAGAAAAGCGACCATCAACACTGATTGGTATAATAGCAAGATCATATTGTTGACTGAATTCTTTAACAACCTTTGCAAGTTGATTGTCTAAAGGCTCACTACCTCGATAAAAAAAGAAAATTCCGTATTGTTGATTAACTAATCTTACTGCTTGAGCTTGGACTTGTCTTTCTTTTGCCGTTTTTATTGCTGCAGTAGCATTGTAATGAGAATTTTGAATATTATAGTCCAAATGAGGATATTTTAGTAACATTTTCTCCCACTGAGAAGAGAATTTACTAGCTTTTTCAGTAAAAAAATCTTGATACGTTTTATATACTGCTATATTTTCAGGAGTTGGATTCATAATTGCTAATGCTTTCGACTCTTCCAGTTTTTTTTGAATCGTTTTCATTTGGCGCATTGCTTTTTCTTCCAAACTCATTTCTGGTTGAGTTGATATTTTTCTATTCTCATCATTATATTTTTTTTCAGGTAAATTATAAAATTGCCAGCTAACTGGATCATGATATTCATTACCTTTAACATCTGCCAATATCGGTTGACTGATAGCAATAAAAATAGCTGTAGATAAAATTTTAGCGATTTTTTTCATTATTTTTTTCCTTCGGCAAATTTTTCTCTCATACGACGATTGATCTCATCAAGTAATTTATCTTGCTCAGGGATTTTAAGGTTACTCTGTAAGTCCTCATAAAAGTCTGAAAAATCCATATAGTCAAATCTCAAGCGTTGCAATTCATCAATACTAATCCCTCGACAATCAGGATTTTTAGCACTTCCAAAACCAATGCCTAACTGACCAGAACGCCCTTGAGCTTGAACGATACGAGCAAGCTTATTATCGAATACGCAATAAGAACTTTTTTTCTGTAAACAAACACCTAACACTTTTTTAGAGCAATACGTACCAACTGAGATAATCACTTTCTTAGCTTTTGCCTGACCAATCGCTTTTTCCTCAGAATTACATTGAGCCAATCCAATATCATTACCCCAACCGCTAGATTTACAGCAATCACTGAATCCTGCGGCAGCTTTTCTGCATTCCATTGCTTTACCTGAGAAAGCCTTCATCTTACTTTCATCAAGCCCCGCCATCTCTTTTCCTGCTTGAGAAATTGCTGCTAGTTGGCTTACAGCTTCATTAAATCCATTATTTTCACTACCTATGGTGTCAACACAAGAACCATCATCACAATAAAATTTATCGCCACAAACATAGCCTTCTGTTTTATTTGTATGTTGGCATTGATATTTTATTTCACTACGAATACAGCTATTTCCTATTTTTAAAATACACTTATGCTCACCAACTGTACAATTGGGATCTTTTTCATATTGAGAGCAAGTATTATCGTCCCCTTCATTAGTTACCCATTCTTCTGAATATTCCCAACATTCACTATAAACCTCATATTCTCTTCCATCCTTTTTGAATTTCCTTGTTTCTCCTTTTTGGTTACACCACTCTTTTAACTTTACGGCTTCCTCTTTATTAATAGGACAATTCTCAACCCAAACTATTTCGGGTTTAAATGTTTTATATGGTTTTAATACTTTAAACTTAAAACTTAATTTTAAACCACCTTGTTTTAAACTATTTAAAAAATAATTAGCAAGTGGTTTTATTGTCGTTACTTTTCCAAATAGGCTGTCTTTAACTATAATTGGTTCTGAAAGTAGATGTTCTACACTTCGCCCTAAGTCATTATCATCACAGCTGGATTCTGCTTGTGAATACCACTCCTTTCCTAGTAAATACGTAGTATTTTTAGGAAAAATTCTATTATCAGAAGACCTAGGGCCACAATAACGAGCCCAAGTATAAGAAGTAAATGAAATTATTTTTTCATTTTCGATTGGAATTTTAAAATAGATAAAATAACCATTAGATTCTGATTTTAACGTATATTCTAGTTGGTTATTTTTTATAAAAATTTCTTTTTCTTCATATCCTACCGACTCACTCCATTTTATCTCAGCTTTTTTCGTACATATTGACTTAATATTATGTTCTTTTTCACATAAGTGATTAGAAAAATAGCTTTCATTCTTTGTTTGTTTAACACAGTTTTCCCCTGAACCACTCACTATTACATCAGCTTTATCTTTTATATTTAAAGCATTTTTGATAAGTTCACTATCCCACGAAATTTTATCTCTTGGATTGTTGATAAAACTATCTCTTGCTGATTGACCAAGTTCTGAATCAGCAAGCTCTTTATTTCCAGCTTGGCTTAATCCTGAATCATTTTTTTGATACTGAGTTTCATTAGGATTTCGAGTAAAACCTTGCAGTTCTTTTTCAGGATTGAAACCTGTCATTGTTGATTTAGCTTGGTTGACTGAGGACTTACCTAAGTTACTTCCCTCTTTTGACGCATCACGCATAGCATCACAAAAACCAATTTGTGAATAACTCAAAAGCAAACCTGTAATAACAATGTACATAATGCTATTTTTCATTTTTGCAGTCTCCCTCTGAATCAATGATAGAAAGCGATCCGCTGATAGAACCCGAGCCATAAATAATATCGAATTTGCCACCACAACGTTTCACTAACGCAGGAACCGCACGAACACCGTAGTATTCAAATCGATTAGGGTCGATTTCAACGCCACTAATTTTGTATTTTTGAACTAAATACAACATATATTTAGCTGTCTTATCGACGCTATCATCAATAAGCCCATTGAAATAAACAGGAATACCTTGGCTTTCCGCTGAATGTATCAATGACGCTAACGTTTTTTCAGGGATTGAAGAAGATAAAAAATAGGCAACTTCATTTTTATTTTCTTCCATGTTAGGTGATTCCATATTTCCATACGATAAAATAGGAAATAGCGTAAAAATCATTGTCAGTAATATTTTTTTCATATATGCACCGTATCAAAGGATCACGCAATTACGTTTTTTCCAAACAACATAGCCATAATTTTTTTTCGATGTAGGTAGCTCTTTTCCTATTTGCCAGCGCAACACGCTACGTCCGTAAGGGTGACACTGTCTAGCATCAGGAATTAAGTTCACCATTTGATAACGATAACGACTTTTAGGAATGATTGGCGTTGGATATTCAAGACATACCGCCCTGTCTGCACCGACAGAATCCATAATAATACCTTGACGATGAAGTTTAAAATTCATGCGCTCGGTCATCAATATAGAACTATTCAATCCTGAACTTTCATGGTTGATACTGCCACTAAATGGATAAATCGAACCATGTGCGCCAGCGCACCAAAATAAAGGATCTAGTGGCATACCAGCTTCTGCTGCAATAGCATCAGCCGCGCAAGCCATTTGAGCAATAGGATTAGCAAAAACCATAGCTTCGGGATTCGTAAACAACGCTAATTCATCATCGTTCCACATGGGATCAAGTTCGGTTAAATAAGCAATATCGTATTCGCCACCTTGCATACATGCGGCACTTTCTAAAATATTTAGCCACGATATCAATGGGTATTTATACCAATGAACATGATAAAAAGTACCTGTAGAATCACCTGCTGATTTTGTGGCTTTTCCCGTTCCGACTTTAGTAATAGGAATTTGAAAACCGCCCATATTCACCATACACGTAGGTGCTCTTGTCACATCAGCCATTGCAAACGGCTCCCAAAATCCAATAGCAATACCTATACGTTGGAATAATGGCGGTGGCGCAGGACAAAACTGAATGGGCGAACTGGGATTAGGCGTATCAGGGAGTCCTAATCCCCCTACACTGACTTTTACACTCCCAATACTCATAGGAAACATACAATTCCAGCAAATATCCGTTATCGGATTTACCCATTTACCCTGACATTCTGTAGATGAAATAGCGTTATGACTGAATGTTAATGTGAGTACCAAGCTGAATATTGATAATAAATATTTCATAGCCCCACCTCTGTAATTTTTAGTTTTTTCTCTTGAGGGGCAGCTTCAATAATGGAAGGAACACGTTCGATATCAAAACGTGCTGAAATCTCACCTAATTGGTCAAAGAACACTTTTTGTTTTAAATATTTTTCTGTGTCCTTGATATTCCCATTAATAAGAATAATTTTTGAACGCATTGTGGACGGCTTGAAACTTTTTACCCAATTTAATTGCTGAATGTCGTCACCATCAATGAAAATCAATGTTTGTGTGAAACCGCTGATATCAAAAGGATTATAAACCTGCCCTTTACGTGCAAAAACAACACCATTTTGGTCAACTAAATCTTTAGTGACGGTAAAAGAAGGGTCAAAATACCTAACTTCTGTTTTAGTCGCTTTTGTTACGCCCTGTACTGGATCAGGTCTTAATGCTCGTTGCTCGATGCGTTCTCGGATTTCATCTTGTATTTCTTCTTCTGATTTATTTTCAAACTTTTTAGCTAACCTTTCTTGTATAACAGCAATTAGGTTTCTTTCTTTTATTTTCCAAATAGAGCCTACTGCCCCTAGCTCTTTAGCTAGGGGAGAACATGAAAACGCTAAAATGACAGTGGCAATAATGAGTTTTTTATTCATCATCCCCACCTCTCATTTTTTTAGCCAGTTTTGCCTTTATTTCTTGAGTTTCATCAGACAATTGGCTAATTACTGCACCTTTCACAAATACAATTTTTCCGTCTTTATCATATTCGTTTATGATATTGTTAATACTTCTTTCATACCTTTTCATTAAAGCCGTTTGTTCTTCCTCTGAAAGATTCAATTTAGCGACTTGATTTAAAAATGTATCAGTGGTGCTTTTAATATCGAAACTAACAAATTTTGGAGAATTGACGTAGAGATACCCCACGCCACTAAGCGTTAATAACGAAATAGCGGTATTCACCAAAAGAGCAATGATAATTAATTTCTTATTCATAACGCTTACTCCGCAAATAGTTAATGAAATCGCCTCGTTTGGAATCTGCCATTTCAAATAAAATATCTTTGATATCCGCCCCCTCGGATAATCTTTTTTCTCTATAGGTAAAATCCTCACCTTTTGAAGAAAATAATTCATTAGTCAGTGGGTCAAGTAATAAACGATGGAAACTACTGTATTCACCAACATTCACGAGTAATGAGCTATACCCAACTTTTTTAGCAGGTGGGAATTTTTTGATTAAATCAAATTCATACTCACTAAAAGCATTAGGTTCTTTCTGTTTAAAGGACTCAAAAGACTTAGCATCTTGCATTAATGTTAATTTAAAGCTGCTATTGTCATAAGCAGCTAATGCGGCTGTACTGAGATTTTTATCACTGATAGACTGTGTTACAGTGCCAAATGAACCGTTATGACGTCGAGCGGTACGGTAGCCTTCTTCAATAAATGCTCTGATTTTAGGGTTTGAGCCACTTAACAGTTTCCACCCTTCATCAATAATATTCATTTTTCGTAGGCTACGTTCGGTTTGGTACATCATGTTTTCTGACCAAATCATAAGCGTAAAAAGCACTGCCATAAGCAAATCGCCGTTAGCTCTTAGAGCCCCTAATTCAGTCACAACAAACTGCATATCATCACGTAAAGTGGGTTCGCTTGAGTTGAAAAACTCCCCGTAAATGCCCTTCGTTGTATACTTTCTTAACAGATAAGTAATTTCATCGATACGGTCTACGATTTTAGACGCGTTTTTCTCTTGTATTCTATCCCTATGTTTTTCAAGATATTCAACAACATGGTCAATTCGCATATCTTGCTGGTATATAGGGAATTGTTCGGTGATGGAATCCAATATAAGAGCTTCGTGAACTTCATCTAGAATGCCGTTTGGACTCGCTAGAATGCTTAACTGGTCTCGAACACGCTCCGCACTCATTGAAATATCGGTAATATTAGCAAAGGGATTAAATCGCAATGTCGCACCATTGATATAAGTGCCCCCCATACTGTGGCAAAACGCCTTATATGAATCGCCAATATCGTAAATAGACAGGCGACCGTTTCTATCTAATACTTGACGACCGATAGCTTGTGAAACAACGGATTTACCCGCACCTGATGTGCCAGACTCAAACCAGTTAAAGTTTGTGTTCGGCAAGGATTCATCAAAAATATCAAGGAAAGCGAGTTGATTACGATAGCTTGGCAAGAGAATACCAGCACGGCTCAATTTATTGTCGGCAATAATGGGAAGTAAATTTACCGCTTGGAATGTTTCAGCGCGAAGAATTGAACCTGTTGTTTTAAAATCTTTCCATAATTTTAAGTCGTCTGTTAATGAAAACGGAATAGTGGCCAAAAATCCCCGTAGCTGTTGAAAATCACTGCGAACCATTTTTAACCCTTGATTTTCAAATGCTTTAGTGATTTTTTCCGTTTCTTTTGACATCAAATCATCATCATTTGGACAAAAAAAACGAATACCAATATGGTATTGTGTTGCTGCAGTACTACCACTCAACAAATTAACCCTAAGGTTTTTCCATTCTTCAAACTCTTTGATTGTTCCAGGTAAAAACTTGGCAAAAGATGAGTTAGCTTTTTTCTCTAAATCCCAGTATTTCGCATTAGCTTCACCCGTTGTCTTTTCCTGATTTTCAGTCAGTAATGTCATTGTCATAACAAAAGGATAGGTGATCCCCCTATCTGGATTCATTAAATCAGCAATAATGTTGCCATTTTGCCAAAGATAATGTTCACTTGGGTTAGTGTCCATGTGCATGGAGACTGAGCGCGTTTTTTGTAACTCACCACGCTTATTATTAGTACTAATTTCAATGTAGTTATGCTTTACAAGGTATTTCGTACCAACATCAACAACTTGTTTATTCAGATAGCGATCATTTTGATAGCTATGTGAATAATCAGATAGTTTCCCGAATTCAAAGTTAACCAATTCACGCATCAAACCACAAAAAACATTCACACTAATAGGCTGGCAATGAATACTGTTACTATTCAATCCACTTAATAGAGAACGCCTAATATCCCGAATCTTCATGATTTCATTATCGTTCGCTTTTTTTACTGGATGTGAGTAAACAAAAAACAAACGATAATCACGTAAAGTTAATGCATGATCAGCAGGGTTTTGAAACGTATTTTGTGCTGCATCAAGATAAAAAGAATGTGTTAGCTTGTTGCATTCATCGGCACGATAACCCTGCCAAGAAAAATCCTTTAAACCAAATTCAATCGCACTCTTTACTGATTGGCTACCAAGTAAAATAACTTGCAATGGATGGTCTCTAGGCACGTTATTTTGTAAAATTCGGTCTAGTCCCTCAACAATACTTTCATTCGCACCAACTAACGGTTGGGCTTCAATAATGAAGCCTAACGAATTTTTATTATAAAATAACTCATGGTCAGTGTCATAACCAATGCAAGGTAGTAAATCACTGATATGGGGATAATCTAATTCTTTTATTAGCTGTGAAGTTTCATCAGAGGTATCTCGTTCCCCTAAAATATTACTAATGATTCTTATAATATTAAAATCTTCTAATGCCATTTTGATTACTCCATTCCATACCAGCGTGAATCTTCACTGACAAAGTAGACAATCTCGCCAACATGAACATTATTATCAGGCGATACATACGGAGCTAACCAAACACGCTGAACGCGATCAGGTGTGACAAAAGGCTCTCCTGCCTCTTGATAGCATCGTTTTTGATTGCAGTTAGCTACAGCATTAGTCACTTCAGTAGGAGTTGTGACCGACGTTCTTGTTACGTCATAGTTTGATGTCGTGATTGTTGGATTATTTTCCATTGGAATAGATTGTGATTTCAATCCCATTGTACTTTTTGCTTTTGACGATGTGTTTAAATTTGAGACTACATTAACGTCACTGACAAATTTAACGGGCAATGTGATATTGGCAATATTAATTAATTTGTAACTATTGAGGTTAAATTTTCTCATCCCACTGTTGCTACTATTTAATGACTGTTGAGTAACATAGTCATTAGAGCTTTCTGTCATTTCATCAGCTTGTTGCATCCAGTAACCTGAATCTTTTGCAGGTTTATTAAATTCAAATTCACTGTTCATACCAGCGCAACCTGTAAGTAAAACAGGGATAATAATCAAAAGTATTTTATTCATAATTATTGTCTCTTATTGTTGGGAACAACAAATTCCTCAAGATTTCCACGTTCAATTTGACCTAATTGATTCACCAGTTCAGGGGGTAAGTCTGAGTTATCTTGATAGTTATTGGATAATTGGCTTGGCTGTTCTTGTACTGATTGTACTGTTTCATCAATTTCTTGATCTTCAAGAAATTCAGCCCAAAAACCTTCCTGAAAAACAATTTCAACGCGATTGGCAGAGCCAATAGGAATTATTGGATGATATTGTTCCGCTAAAGCAATATAGTAATCAGCTAATTTATTTGCAGCACTTTGAACTCCTTTACCTGCGGATTGTTGAGCTACTTCACCAGCAGAGAGGGTATGTTCAGCACCAATTCCAACTGACGTTTGACCAATTTGTGATACTGCATTACCTAGACCACCAAGAGTCCCTGAAGTGAAAGCAAGTCCCAATATTTGCCCATTACGCATAACAGGAATGCCTTTAATACCATTCTTACCATAAAACGAAACGTGTCCTTTAACAGGCATGTCTATATGTTTTTCATTGATAACACATGATAATCGTTGTAAACGAACTATTGCTCTTTCACTAGATATATCCCCATATGTCGCAGCAGTAACAAAACAACCTTCAAGCTGTTCAATTTTCTGATTCTGTGGTAAATGGAGTTTACCTGTGAGTTTAAACTGCATTGGTGTTGTATCTGTTTCTTTAGCTGTAACAGCTGCATTAGCATCAGCCCCTTCTAAAATAATTGCACTAGAAAATGCCCCCGAAGGAATATAATAACGCTCTCTTTTCTTTGACTCTTTTTTTTCATATGTGAATTTTTGAGTTTCAAGTAAGCCTTGAATAGGTTTAGGTGTACTGTAAGTTACTTTTCTATCACTGATCCCATATTGCCCTTCACCTATTCGCTCAATCGTAGAGCTTTCATTATTTAATGAGGTATTTATGTTAGCTTGAGGAGTTTGTAGCGTTTTTTCTTTTTCTAATTGAGCAATTTTCTCTTTAAGGTAACCAATCTCCTGTTCTTTTTTGTCGAGATGCGTTTTTATATTTTGAAATTCTTTCGTCAGTTCTTTTACGGCTTGCTGACTTTCTCTTGCTATAGTTTGGGAGTCAGTAAGCACCTGAGAATCAACTCGCGTATTAAATGTATTCTCAACGGCTCCTGTTAAATTGGGTTCAATAATCGAATCATCAACAAATTGAGGTTCATTACTTGTATCCTTTCCTTCCTCCATTTTTTTATTAATGAAATAAATAGCAGAAACAACAATAACAATCGCTATAGTGATAATAGTAAATAATTTACGTTGATTATTTTTAATATATGAGTTGATGTTATTCGCCATTACTTAACTCCTTTTCGCACCACATAAGCGGTTATGCTCATATTAGGCTTTAAAACCGTTATGTTAGGAGTAAAACTGACAGCCATAACGCCCTGTTCCCATAAGTAACGTTCATTGAGTTCTATGGGTTGTACGGTTCGATTAGTCACATTAAATTGCTGAATAATATAGTTATGACCATTCCATGAGTTAATACCTTTTACATCAAGATATTGTGTGATATTTGTTGGTAAATGATGTGTAGCGGATTGCGTTTCAACAAAACCTATAGGACTTTTTCCTCTCATGACCTGAGTTAATGAGTCTGTAATAAGCCCTGAGTAACTATCTTTATCTGTCTCAAAGCTAATAGCTTCATCGTTACCTTTAGCTTGCTTATTATAAACAGTGAGCGAAGCGCCATTAAAATGACTTGAAGGTTGTGCAATAAGCGTGAATGTAAATCCCGTTTCAGTTTCAATAACCATATTGAAACTTTTTGTCGCTTTTGTTGTAAAAATAATTTTTCCATCGTTAGTTTTGTTATTACTTAAAATATTTCCACTATTGGCTGTAACAGATATGATTTTATCGTTATAAACTGAAACAACATTAGGCTCATTTGTACTCACCTGAGAGGAAATTTTTTGCATAGGGTCAATAGAAATTGAATCTGCCAAGATACCTTTAGACAAAACCATCAATGGAATCATAATTAATAACTTGATTTTTTTATTCATTTTTCCATTTCCACAAAGTCAGTAAGTTCGAATTTCCCATTTCGTATTTCCATTCTTAATCGATAATGTTTAGGAACGGGTTCTGCTTTTTCAATTCCATATGAAAATTGTAAATCACCAACTACATCAACAATGCCATTTGAAGGGCTAACTTTAATAGTTTTTGGGAAAAATACTGAACTACCATTGTTAATTTTTAATCGTTGCTTCTCTTGAGATAAAACAGGGATCATGGTTTCTCGAAAACCATCAGCAAGATAAGCACTCAATAACTCATGACTTTGTTCAACAGTTTGAGCATTAACATCAAGTCGTAACCCAATGAAACTCAATGCCATTAAACGAAGATAACGCGCATCTCCTCTTTCTCCTTTGAATGATATTTCTTCATCACTACCTACCATCGGTTTAATGATAATTTGTTTATTACTAACAAGCTGATTCACTAAAATTCGGTAATCAGAATACAACTTGTAATTGAACCCAATAGATAGGATTGTCATAAAAATAAGAACAATGACAGAGATTGCCATTGTCCTCTCGTTTGATTTCTTTAAGTTAATATCCATAGTTATGATATCCAATATCTAAGGTATGATGCAGGTAACGCATTTATAAAAAAATCAGTAATTGATTTTGGTAAAAACCAATACACTAAGTTGATTAAATAACTACTTCCTTTTCCTTTTTTAAGTTTTTTAATTGATATATATGCTATCGCTAAAATTGGGAAATAAAGAAATGGGTTAGAAAAAATTCCTGCAACTGCCAAGGGTACATAGATACAAAACTCATCGAGAGGTAATCCCATCACACGCCGTTGATTTGACAGCGTGGATGGAAAGATATACCTGTTTTTCTTTCCATCCATAAAGCCCCCTATTACTAATTTTTAGAATAAACCAAATGCAACGTTAACGAAGATCATAACGGCTGCGATACCACCCATCATCATTAGATTTTTTGTTCTGATGTAAGTAAATACTGCCATTAAAATTTCAATAACATATAAAATATAGATAATCGTTGAGTCCTTACCAAATGAATCTTTTACTTGTTCTTTACCTGATGCAAATAAATCATCAGCATGAGCTTGTAGAGTTGGCATCATCATAATAATTAATCCAATAGCAAATAACATTAATGTTGTAATTGCACTTTTATTTTCTAAAAAATAATTTGTTTTATTTTTTAAACTGATTTGATTTGTTTTCATATATTAATCCTATTTATTGATAAAATTCGTTAGCACGTTTTGCTAACTGATTTATAATTTTACTTAAATTGACAAAAAAGTAAACAAGTGGCTTGTTTTATTTTAAATCAAATATCACATATATGAAAAAATATCGTAGGCGTAGTTAATCCGTTTACTCTTTAGTGAGAAGATCTGATTTTTGTTTATTTTTAAAGAGAAAATGATGTCTACGGTATCAGAGCGATTAAAAAAGATTATAGATGAACTAGGTATACGACAAAATGATGTGGCAAACCTAACAAATTTGTCACAACAAACGATCAACTACATATTAAAAAAAGGCGTAGAAAAATCATTTTACACATACCAAATCGCTCTTGGCTTAGGTGTAAATCCAGAATGGTTAGCACATGGTATAGGAAAGGTTTACTTAGAAAAAAGTATTGCTATTCCTTGCTACAATAGTATTTTAGATTTAAAAATTGATTTACCAAATTTGAAAAGAAAAACCTTAGTGAAGGATATTCCTATCGTGATATACAGCTTTAGTGTCTATCTAGATAGTCATAATTTAGTTATCTGCGGCATAGCACCTGATGATGAGTTAGATACAAAAGAATATCTGTGCATCCATAACAATCAATACTCCCTGATAGAAAATGTAGAAAACAAAGATGCTTACGACCTTTGTTTTCTCGTATTAGAAAAAAGAAAAAGCAATCTAAAAAATGAAAAATTTAAGGAAGTAAATTTTTAGCCATTTCAGCAATTCTTTGTCTTATCTCCACTAGTTCAGGAGAATCAACATTATAATCTGTTTCTCCTGTATTAGTCGCTGTCATTCGTGCAAAATGCTCACACGTCAAAAGTAACTTAATAACTATTTCAAATTCTTTTGAATATGCCTTTTGAATTTGAGAATCATCTTTTAGACCTTTTTTTAAAACTAATGCACCGATTCCCATCATCTCAATTGCAACAGCGGAACGGTTTATAGGAAGCTCATCTTCTTCATTATCAATTCTATGATTGATAACTTCCTCGATTGTTCTCGCTATCCTTTTAGGAATTCTTAACGATGTTCTTAAACCCTTTTCGTTATCATTTACGTTATAACCCATTTTAATTCCTTCATTAATTGACAATAATTGACATTTTAATCTGGTGACAAATTAGTGTCAATTGTGAGGTGAAATTTCAAAAAATATTAAATATCAATCTAATATAAAAAAACAAATCTGATGTCAAATTGGTGACAAATCAAATTAAAATATTATTTATTATTATTAATCAACACATTACATATTGATGACATTTTATTTATAAAAAGACGTCTGTTTGGTGACAGATAAATTTAACAAAGCCATAACATTTAAAAGCTAATACATTGTTTTTTAAATAAATTATTATCAAAATAACATTTTGCATATGGTGTGTAGATTATAAAAGACAAAATTGGCAAATTGATTATTTTTCATTAAACTATTTGTGATTTCTAACAAACCGAAGTTTTTTAACTTTAGTGGGGCGAGACTATGCCTAATCGATTTTTAAAAAAAATTTTAATCACCATAATTTTAACGTTTAGCTCATCTTCATTTGCAGATTGTTTTGAAAGAGCAGGAAAGTATTATGGTATAGATCCTGATTACCTAAGAGCCATAGCATGGCAAGAGTCACGATTCAAACATAATGCTATAAACAAAAATTATGACGGATCTCTTGATGTAGGGATTATGCAAATTAATACAAACACGTTAAACAGTATAAAAAGAGAATATCCAAATTTAACCAAAGATCGTTTACTCAATGAACCCTGCTTAAACATCTTTGTTGGTGGGATGCTACTGAAAAGAAATTTTAATGCTTATGGAAAAAAATGGTTATCTGTCGGTATATATAACGCTGGTATGAGAAATAGCAATAAAATTATTCAAAATCGATACAACTATGCATCAAAAATAAATCAGCATTATCAAGATTTGAAATTAGGAAAAATAGAACGAATAGCCATTCATTAAAAATAGTTTGCTGCGCTAACGTCAGCTAGCAAATGCAGCGTGGCGTTTTGAGTTATCCGCGGGATTTATTTTATTGAATAGAACTATTCAGCCTATAAAAGCTGAATAGTTCGTAACGTATGGGTAGGCGATAGTAGAGCGAAGCCGTACCCACAATAAAATAAATACGGTGGGTAACTCATTTAAAAATGATTGGCTAAATGCCAATTTTTTTTAAATAGCGTACTTACCCAAGCCAAATGAAAAAAGCCATAGAGGGCTTACTTCATCATTTACAACAAAATTTATGATATTATATCTCACTTTCTAATCTTTCTGTTAGCACAGAATCAATTAAACTCACATGTAAGAAAAATGCAAAACTTGTATCTTACGACCATCCAATGATTTCATCGTTTTTATAGTAATATGTGATAGTGTCATGCACTCCAACTGTTATCGTTTTATTATAGAGATCTTTAACTCATAAAAATTACCTGAGATAAAAAAGCCTTAAAAGTAGAGCTGTCAAAGGTAGGCTAAGGAAAAATACTATTCTTTATCATCTTTAATTAAACCGAATAAAGAACCCGCCCAGTAAATCAAATAAACCAAAACAGTGAGCATTCCAATATTCATCATGGTAAGTGCAAATGGCGGCGTATTATTTATATCAATTAAGATTTCATCATAGACAAAGAAATGACTAAAAAAGTAAAAAACTAACCCGAACCCTGAATAAGAGAATGCAATACGATGAATTAGCTTTTTTTTATCAAAATACACTATCGTTATTATCGCAATAATGAGGGAGTAATTATTGAGAGTTAAAATTATTTCTATAATCGGTTTTAACGTGTTTTGTAAATCATTAACTGTATTCATGCAATAAACCTCATTTTTTATCTTCTTCAATCCCTACGTTATCTAAAAAATACTAATATATAATGTATTTAATTTCATTAAGACTATTATGTCTAGACCTTAAACTTTTTCTGAAAGATAGTCTAACAAAATTCTATCCACACTGATAATCGCCCTATTTTATACCTAGTTTCACCGTGATTAATGGATAGAATTCACATACTCGATTTTAAAATCATTTAAAAGTGCAAACTCTCGATCAAGGCAGATAAAAAAGCATTTATCTAGAATGGCTAGTTCTTTTTTGTTGGTTTAAAAAATTTTTCATTAAACATCTCCAAGCAAGGGGATTTCTCCCCTTGCTCTTTATTAACGATTTAAAGTTATACGCTCTATACGAATACGCTCGATAAATTCACTAAGTTGTTTTATTGTCATAATCGGAAATGTAGTTTTTTTCCCCTTTGCAAATCGAATAGCGGCTGTTATCATTTCATTGGACATAATGAAACCCTCTTATTGATTTATTGTGTTCTGAGTTTAGAGGGTAGCCCCCCTCTAAACTCAACCATTAAATTATCTCTATTATTTTTAAATAACGACTTGCATATAGATATAATCAAATTCGATTTGATTTTGTTTAGCAAGCTGAGATAGTGCATTTTTTAAATGCGACTCGCCTTTAATTAAGATGGGTTTTGTATTTATCTCTTTCACTTCTCCTTTTTTAAAATTAAATTTATCAAACGTGAATACAAATTTACTTGGGTAGGAATATTTAACTTTCATTATTACCTCTAGCCGTTCGGCTGTTATTGATATATGGAAGAACTTTTAAAGTTCCCCCTCACTTGATATAAATAATTATAGTCCCGTTTTCGGGACTTTTCAAGCTTTTTTTGTCAATTTCATCAAAAAAAACAATTAATTTAATATTAAAAAACAATGAGATACAGTAAAGATCAATAACTAAAGTTTGATTAAAAAACCGTAATCACCAAAGGAAGGGGTGAAAGATAGCCAAAAAGGAGCTGTAAGAGCCCATGCGCCCCGAAGCGGAGCATTTGAATGTTATGACGCAAGGCATAACAAAAAATGCGACTGAGAGCCGTACAGGAAGCAAGAAACCTCCCTTCACCCTGTAGAGCCAATCGGAACGGGCCACATCATAATAGTTAATTAGCCCCCTTTGAGAAGCGCTGTTAGGCTGTCAGAGATTTATCTCGCAACAGCCTGTACAGCGACTTAGTAACCCGTAGGGTTGCTTAGGGGGGCGTTTG
>NZ_JAABLS010000029.1:0-7935 GCF_009915195.1 Proteus sp. G2674 | reverse complement strand
CAATAATCCTATTATTTATAAGGTCTCACTATCTTATGCCAAGCGGTTCCATCATACAGATCAACATTATAATCATCAGCTACAACTAAAATCCCATCGCGGACATCCATATGACCTGAGGCGATAACATTTTTATCACCATCCTTGGGACGGACCATTTCTTTACCATTCCAACACTGTAAACGGTAGTCATCACATGCCCATACTTTATCTTCAAACCAGCGTAACTGATTCAGTAAAATAGTCGAACTGCCGTGATAAAGTTTTTCCCATTGATATTCACGCCCACACCATAAACTGCCCCCTTCACCGCCAATATACACATAACCATCAGGGGCGCATAAAACTGCACTTAATTGCTCATTAGAGGGAAAACCACAGGGGATCCAGATTTCGCCATTATAATGCCAAACATCTCCTTCACCGCCAACGGCATACATATCCTGCTCAGAAAAACCATCTAGATCAGTGAACCCCATATCTGTATTGGTTTCTCCTCCTGGTATCCCATGTTGAATTCTCTGCCATTTCCCAATATCCACGCGTTTATAAATTTCGCGCGAAGTACCAACATAATAAGCATATCCACCAACACATTTAATATTTTTAGGATTTGCATAGTCACCATCCATAACTTTTTCTGGTGGCAAATTAGCACCACTGCCTACACACACCACAACACCATCATCACCTCTAGATGCAAGCATCCCTTGTTCTTTCGGTTTTAAACAAACGCCTACTTTGGGATTATCAAATCCAGTAATACTCACATACCCTGTAGGTGTGACTGGTGTATCTAAATAGATAGCTAATAACATACTAGGTATTTCACTGTTCCATAAATTTCGAGCCTTTTCGTATGGAATATCTTTGCGCAAACAAAAGTACACGATATTTTTATTTCGGATTGCACAACCAGTAATGATCCAACCTTTCAGAACTTCTTCCCAATTTTTTTCTTTTATATATGTCATAAATCACCTATCTACTTCGTTATATTTTATGTTATTACCCCTCGAGTCTTTCGCGGGTAATCTTGCATCTTTGCATATTGATAAATAATAACTTTCTAATTGAGCTCTAATACATCTGTTGGAACAATCAGCATATGGAAACGTTTTTTTATGGGCACTAACCGCAGCATCAATAGCTTGTTGCATACTCATAGTGTTATTATTTAATCGATTATTTTTAACTAAATAAGTAATTTCATCATCCATCGCCATATGAATACGCCCATGACTACCACTATGCCAAGACGTACCTTCCACACAAACAGTAGGGGCTATGGACTCCTCATAATTCTTACATGTCTCTCTTAACAAATGAGAGTAAATTAAATGATGCCCCGTTTGTCCTTGGCAACATCCTCCTTTTTTCGCGGTCTCTACTTTACTTCCTCTGGCACCTTTTTTTATCGCATTTTTTACAGAATAAGGGACTAAATTGCATTTTCTTGCTCGAACACAAGCATTTAAGCTAGCAAGAATATCTTGTGCATCTTCAGCCAATTTTTGTGCTTTTTCTAGCTGTTCTTCAGGTGATAAGTTTTTATAATTTTCAGTTTGTTCGATCAATTTTTTTATATCATCCGCTTTTTCAGATAAGACTTTAACTTGTTCTAGTCCCTCTTCAGCAGCTGATTTAATAGTGCTAACCTCAAAACCTGCATAGACTGCATCGCCAAGTGTCCATGCGGCCATTGCCGCATTTCCCCAACCTGGAACTGAGCTACCTGCTACTTGTTTTATTCCAGCCTTTGTGATTACCTTACCGAATGCTTTTGATGCGGCATCCTTTGCCATATCAGTAAGTTTACTTTTTAATGCACTAACATAATCTAATTCGCTTTTTAATGCGTCTATCGAATCAGAAATATCATCCATAAACTCTTTAGCAACTTTTTTAGGATCTTTCCCTGACATTTTTATTTCTAACCCAGCACAATGATCCTCCGTCCAGTGCCATTTATTGCTATTTTTTTTATTTTGTATTTTTTTTCTTCTTGCTAATGCTTTTCTAAGCGCACTTTCTTTTTTTAACTCTTGTTGGACATCCGAGTTATCCTTATCGGGTTTACAGCGCTTTTCAATCTGTGTATTTTCTTTGCTACAATCTTTAATACCGCCCAAAACGCCTCGAGAAATATACCGAAATATCGGTGTGTTAGATGGAAAAGAGCCATGATTATGTGACATAAGATCTTGATGACGTGCAACACCATATCCTTCAAACTTCACATTAAGTGACCATGACCGAAAATAGGCTTTACCTTTAATAACGCCTGTTATCACGCCTTTGGCTAACCCATTAGTTGCTGGCTCATCTCCTGTACTAATAGAAAAGAATGAACGATCTTCTTGTGCAACCATACTATTTCGGATAAAAACAGTCGCTGTACCATTTGATAAAGCATCTGCGCTAGAGGTGTTAGGATAAGGAACCACTGAGGGGCCAGGAGACCAGCAAGGATCTGGAAACGCGGCCGTTGATACACCATCGGATGCTTTAGAGCAAATTTCTCGTCCGTTAACATAAACTCGCGTATCCATCTACTTTACCTCTTGATATTGTAAAATGATCGCTGTTCGTTCTCCGCTATCCGCGCTTGATATTATCAATCCAGTATTCCCGGGTCCTTCAGGGTGCTTCATCCACTCCGATAATATCGCTAACATAATCACACTACTCGCAGCACCTGTTTCACCGACACTTTTAGCAATTAAATAATGGGGGTAATGTTCTACTTTTTCTTTTAATGTCCGCGTAATAGCTAACGCAACTTCTTTAAAGTAAAAAGCTTCACCATTTGCATTGCTCATACAAAATTGAGTGTCATGTAAAAGAAGATTTGACCGTTGGCAAGCTTGTTCAATAGCATTTGATAAACTTTTCACTCTTAAAGGCAATTTAGTTTGCAAAATATGAGCTGCTTCTAATTGAGTATCAAAACCAAGAATAGTAACGTATTCTCTACTATTATTGCTTGTTAATGTAAATGCAACAGAAGCCGCTCCCTCGCCAGGAATAAAACCGTCACTATTTTCCGAATGCAATAATCTATTTGTATTCGTATAATATCGAATCGTTTCTGCATTAAAATAACTATCACAACCGACTAATAATGCAATATGAGTGGTTTGTTCTGATAATATTCGCTGTAAAAAAGGCAACGCTTCCCCAATACCTGCTTTTCCACGACATAACGCGATAGAGCTTTTATGAAAGCGAGGCAATATAGCGTCAGTAACTATACTTAACCATTGTGGGAAAATACCTAGACGTTCTTCTTCTGGTAAAAGTAAACAGATAACAATATTTTCTTTATTGATAGCAATATTCGCCAATGAATCATCAATGACTTTATTTAATAACGCAATTAATCGAGCAGGTCCCCATACCTGATAATCATATAACAAAGAGCCAATAATAGGCTGATTTAGCGTATCTCGAAAATGAGTTTCACGGAAATGATCTAATCCTGAACGAATGGCTGCTGTTGCTGAATAAATATCTGTACCAACGGGAGTACATAACCCAGCAGCAACAATGGATAAATAATTTTTATTTTTCATCTTTATCCCTTACAAATAGATTGATACGTTTGACGAGAAACATAACTATCTAGTCTTGGTCCTATAAGAATTTGCTCTATATCGAGTATATTTTGAATAGGTAATTGGCACCGCCAAGTTACAGAAAAAAAATCCTTTTCTGGTTCAAAATAAAGTGTATCAACGCTTGGGGTGAATAACACGACTTCCCCTTGACGCTGATAAAATCTTACTGGGATATTATTTAATCTTGGTAGTTTAAAATTAATTTTCGAACGCAAAGGGTGTATATTGTTTAAAACAATCACTTCATTGCCAATAGGAAAATCAATTTGTTGATCAGCTGGTGCAGATTGAAAATAACGTTCATCAAAGTCTCTTGGTAAAAAGGGGGCTGTTTCGTTACGCCATTTTTCATCAAAAGTACCTGCATATTTTACCCGTTCACCATAATGGCGAGGTAATACGGATAATGCAATGGGATTAATTTGACTTTCAGGTGTATTTATTTGTTCATCAATGCACTCTAGTTGAGGCATTTTTATTTCTTTATTATTCGGTTTTCGAGATAAAAAATACCCTATTCCCAGTGGATTTATAGAGTGAGATATCTGCTCATCTTTGTAATAATATTTTCCTCCAAATGCAACCCCATAGTGTAAGGGAACCTCAGTAAAAGGCTCTGCGACTCCAGGTTTATAAAGGCCACCTTCTTTACACCAATTACGTTGACCAAAAACTGCGATCTTTTTTATCATATCTCCAACTTGAACAGATATAATCAGTTGGCTAATAGGTTTTTTATGCGGTGCAAATGCCTTAGCATTAAAAATTACATCACATTTTTGTTTCTTTAAAACAAAGTCAGCATCATAAATTGGCGCAGATTTCCCCACCTCTCCATAATATATATCTGAATAGACTAGGGGTTGAGATGGAATAATAGGACGTGGAAGCTGATTATTTTCTGGAATATGATAAGTTGCTTTTATTACAACAACCAGATACTCGAACCCAGCTTTATCAATCATTACTGTCGCTTTAGCAACTGTATGTTTAGCATTATTTATCAACTCCATGTGTTTATCTTCCTTCAGTTCACTTGTACTGATGCACCTTTAATACGATTTGTGGCTAATGCATAGTTATCAATATAAAGAGCCCTAATTTGAACAAACCCATCAGCAGTCATTGTTAAGCTAGATTCTCCACACTGTAACGTAATAGACTCACTCGCTTGGATATGTAATTGGTCTTGTTCAACACATGATAATGTCGCATTATTTATTATTTGTTTTGATAATTTATCTAAATAGTTATTTGAATAAATCATCCCTACGATCAATGGGTTATTCTGATTTCCATTAATAAACTGGATCGCACATATTTTGCCTACATCAGATTCAGTGATTGGCGCTAAACTCAATGCTAAAATAGGTTGTTCATTGTCATTAAATGTAATAGAAATACCTTCGTTACTGTTACTAACAATTTTTGCTAATTGGATAGAGGGAAGCATTGAAGGCTCACCCGATAAAGGTTGAGGTTCTGTCCTTTCGATTATCTCATCTAGTAAGGATGATTTTTGTGATGGTATTTTATTATCAGTTAATAATTTTGTCATGATTAATTACCTAAAATTGTTTTGGCTTTAAGGGTGATATCTCCATCGGCTTTAATATATTGATCTCCAGATGTTTCAATTATGATTTCATGTCCTCGGATCCGAATATAACCATCTTTATCCATTTGTAATGTTGATTTACCACATACAATTTCAAATGAATCCCCAGCAACATATTTAATGTTTTGTTTAACTATAGATGTTTTATTAGCGCCAACTCTTTGCTGATAATCCTTATTAACAAATAACTTCTTATTTTCACCCACTTCTTCATCTTGATTTTGTGTAATTTTGATCATTTGATTTTTTTCGACTACTTCAAAATGATCTGCAAGTACATGCGTTGTTCTATTGTTTAATACTTTAGTATTCATATCCTTCTGCGCATGAAGAAACACCTCTTGCTTACCGCCCGCATCTTCAAAACGCAATTCATTAAAACCTTCCCCTTTGTGGGTTTGGCTACGGAAAGTGGTTTGTGTCTTATTCTCTGGGAACTTAATCGGTGGTGCGTTACGACCATCATAGGTACAACCGGTAATTATCGGTCTGTCGATATCCCCATTCAGGTAACTGACCAGCACTTGTGTGCCGATGCGCGGTACCGCAGAAAAACCATAACCATTTCCACTCCAGCCCATGGCAACCCGTACCCAGCAGGAGGCACTGTGATCGGCACTTCCCCGACGATCCCAATGAAAATGCACTTTCACGGCGCCATATTCATTGACGTAGATTTCTTCCCCCGGTGGTCCTACCACCGTCGCCACTTCATCGCCGTCCGCCGTCGGTTTATAACGATAAGGCGGGCGCCACTCTTGCGTGCCCGGAATAAAGGAGACGCTATTCGACAGTTGTGTGCCTTCGCCCCCGCTATTGTCCGCCAGTGGCTGTACACCATGATGGCTGACGCTGATCACTTGCCAGCGATCATTCATCGGCTGATGGGGATGCTGAGATAAGGTGAAGATTTTGCCGGGCATCAGTGCAAAACAGTTTGTTGTCGCTTGCCCCACTTTGCTGCCGTTACGTAATTGCTCAAAGCGCACCTGTGTCAGAGGTCGACCTTCATCGTCTAATTGAAAACGACCATAACTTTCAAACACACTGTGCTGTCCCCCCTGCTCAATTTTGTTTTCATGAGACAGCGGATAAGAAGGACGAACAAAGTTGTTGTCTTTATGGATAGTTTCATCCACACACAAATATTCGCCATATTGCCAAGTCATGGCAGTGCTATCGCTGATATCGGTGTCGGCCTGCGGGTTATAGGTGAGGTGAATACCCGCCGTCATCCCCATATGTTCATCGCTGTAAAACAGTTGTTCTTCTTCAAACCAGAAGTTAATGCCCTCTTCAAACGCCAGTCGACACCAAAAATCAAATGCCGATTCGCGTTTTTGGGTGGTGTAGAGACGTTCAGGGTGTAGATCTTCACGGTAGAATTGGCAATCCGCTTTAACATGGGCCTCATCCAATAAGGTTTTTAAGATGGTCGGCACCGATTGATGTTGAAAAATACGGCTGTCTTGATTGAGGGTCATCACCCACATTTCAGGGCGAATATCGAAGTGATACCACGTTTTCACTCCGTCGGTATTGCCTTGTACTGCCCCGGCTAAGATACCGTTGACTTTGCGGATCAACACCCCATCGCGTTTAACCGTTAATGATGAGGCTAAGCCAAGATGGCGCTGAAAATCGATAAAGGGTAAGGCACTGACCGCACTGATGGACAGCGAAAATAGCGAGGATAATCCTTCGGTAAGATTAAATTCGGTGACTTGAAAGGTGTCGTCAGGCAATCCACCAATGGTGCAAGTGAACACCAAACCACTTTCGAGGCTGTCCATGCCTAATGCATCAAGTAACGCCCCATGGGCCGCTTGGAGTGCTTGGTTTTCAGCGAATGTTTGTCCACCGGTAAAACCGCCACCGTGGTTCAGGGGATGAGCAGTCACGCGATTGGCCGATGCGCTGGCTGATTGAGTGAGCGAGGCCGCTGCTGAGGCCATCCCGGCCACCTTTTGCGTGGGTGTCGATAGCGTTTCGTTCACTTTGGATTGCACCCTATTTTTCACTTGATTGATGGCTTCATCTTTTAAAACGGATGCCGGGTCAATGGGCGTTGATTTCGGATCTTTGCTAAGCATAATCTGCCTCCATGCAAAAATGGATAAAGAAAAGGGAACAATACAAAATAAGGACGAGCCCCCAAGGACTCGTCATAACGGTATTACGCTTCGAGAGGCGCACGCCAGTCATCCGCACCAGACGTTCCAGCAACAGTGTGCTCCCAGTCAATTTTGCGGTAAGAGAGGGAGACTTCGATAAGTTGCGTGAAGTCGGCTTTAGCCGGATCTTGGCAATGAGGCATTTGGCAATCGATGTTCACGATAGTCGCGTCAGTCAGTGTCGTGGTAAAGAAGTGCTCTTGTTTACCTTCTACCGAGGTGCGATACCATTTTAGCTCAACTTTTGGCAACATTTCGCCGGAAGCCAATGCGTTATATAGCAGGGGAACTGCTTTATTTAATGCCACGGTAAAACGAAATGGTTTATGCGCACGTTGGCCGGAAGGTTGTCCTGATTGCGGATCGGTCGGTACTGTCACCACATGAGAAAATGCTTGTACCAACATTTGGTCTTCATGACCTTGTACATAAATGTTGCCGACAGAATCTGCAGTAAACGCGCCTGCAGTGATGTTGCCCTGAGTTTTTCCTTCAATGGAAATATAGCAAGGAGTTGGCATAA
>NZ_JAABLS010000028.1:0-2776 GCF_009915195.1 Proteus sp. G2674 | reverse complement strand
TATGAAAAATGAAACTAATATTCGCCGTGGCAGACATTGTGTATTCCTGATACACGTCCATTTGGTCTTTGTCACAAAATACCGGCGAAAAATATTTGATCAGGATGCAATTGAAAAATTGCGAGGCTACTTTGCCAGTGTTTGTGCTGACTTTGATGTTGAACTGGTTGAAATGGATGGGGAACGGGATCACGTTCATTGACTGATTAATTACCCGCCAAAACTGGCGATATCTAATCTGGTTAACAGCCTTAAAGGGGTATCGAGTCGATTACTTCGACGTGATCGTCCTGATATTGCCCAACGTGATTACTACAAGGGGGTTCTTTGGTCGCCGAGTTATTTCGCGGGGAGTTGTGGTGGCGCACCAATATCCATTATCCTCCAGTACATTGAGCAACAGGAAACACCGAGTTAGTTAAAAAACCGCGCCTTATATCCCCGACCAGAAGGACGGGGTTTTACGGTGCTTTGGATAAATATTTTCATTCTCAAGCCCTTTACCTGTGTCGTCAATGGTCAATCACTTGGTTACTTTCCCCTATTATTCATTTTAGTAAATTAATATATCGTCCTTTTAGGGAGGTCGGGGGCAATTAAATAATCTCTAATTCCGGGATCAAATTCAACTTTCATTACTTTATCTGAATTTAGAATACTCACAATTGTTTCCAATCCTGGCCTAATGGGGCCCAAGAAATGGATATCCTCTTTTTTTTGTATAAGAAGAACAGGGATTATATCAAGGTCAATCTCACTGACTAACTCTGGATATTCATCAATATCAATCCAAATAAAACAGTCATCAATAAACTTTTCAGAGAGTAGCGTAAAAGTATCTTTCCATGATTCACAATTATTACACCAAGATGCACAAAAGCTTATTACTAATTTTTTTCCAAAAGCTGATTGATAGCGAATATTATCTTTATTTAAATCTGGATAATTAATCATATCAACTCCTTATTTTTAATTCGATTAAAAAAACAAAAATCATTATATTTATTTTCTTTATTCATATGACATAAATGCCAATTTGCTATATGCCTTTCAAGCTGATAACCCTTTTTAATAATCTTTTCACAATGTTGAATAGATACTGGTTTACCAAGAATAATTTTTCCTTTTAAGTTCAATAACTTTATGGTTTCTTTAACCTTTTTAATATTAATATTATTAACACCTGAAGAAAGGAAACGAACTCGACTATCCACATCTAATTCAACTTTTTCAGGAGAAGAGTATGTTAATTCAGGCGAATTGACATCAATACCTGTAAGAATACAAATTCCCTTATAAGCCAGCCTCGATAATTCGGGGTTATCTAGATAATTGATAAGATCAGGAAGATATTCTGCATGACATGAATGAGTATAATAAATAATATTCAAATATTCAGGATACAAACTCGGAGGTGCTATTATTTTATTATTAGTGGACGATATACATCCCATTAAACGGACTAAGTTTTCTATTTTTTGAGAATGAATTAAGCTTTGATTTCCTTTAGGTGTATTCTCTTCCAAATATAATGGTAAAAGTTGAGATAACGCAATATAATTATATTCATTATCATTTGAAAGCCAACACATCGCATCTATGGCAGCATATTTTACAGCGATATCTGTCGAGCTATTTACTAACATTCTAATATTTTCGGAAAAGCTTATTAGCTTCATTTTTTTTACATAATAACATAATGCGATTTTAATTTCTTTTGAGGGAAGATTTAAATAATATAATAATTTATCATGATGGATTAGCTCCTGATGATGTGCTTTTATTTTTAATAAAGCGACAATGAACATCTCAGGCTCTCGTTCTTTCAGCAGCGCTAATTGTGCAGTTCTAGCGTTTATCTCAACACGGAGCAGTGCCTCCAACGAACCAATAACAGCATTAAATCCTAGTTCTTTTATCATCAACCAAAAACGATCAAACTCTTTTTCACTATCTAACTCATTAAAAAGTAAAGTATAGATAAATGCTTCCTCATGTCCTTTCCAACGTAATAGTGCGATTCGAGCTTCATCTAAACCTTTTTCTTTTGCATAACATAAGCCATCAATATTAGCATTTAATAATGCATTAAAATAATTAAATTTATCCACATTAATTAATGACGAATAACGACTTTCATACAAAGTCTTATAATAAAAGATTGCATTGTTCAGATGCTGTCTAATTATCGGGGGTGGGGTTGGAAACATAATTGTTGACATAATTTATCCACTCAATAATCCTATTATTTATAAGGTCTCACTATCTTATGCCAAGCGGTTCCATCATACAGATCAACATTATAATCATCAGCTACAACTAAAATCCCATCGCGGACATCCATATGACCTGAGGCGATAACATTTTTATCACCATCCTTGGGACGGACCATTTCTTTACCATTCCAACACTGTAAACGGTAGTCATCACATGCCCATACTTTATCTTCAAACCAGCGTAACTGATTCAGTAAAATAGTCGAACTGCCGTGATAAAGTTTTTCCCATTGATATTCACGCCCACACCATAAACTGCCCCCTTCACCGCCAATATACACATAACCATCAGGGGCGCATAAAACTGCACTTAATTGCTCATTAGAGGGAAAACCACAGGGGATCCAGATTTCGCCATTATAATGCCAAACATCTCCTTCACCGCCAACGGCATACATATCCTGCTCAGAAAAACCATCTAGATCAGTGAACCCCATATCTGTATTGGTTTCTCCTCCTGGTATCCCATGTTGAATTCTCTGCCATTTCCCAATATCCAC